>CAZMMH010000110.1:0-4796 GCA_964567315.1 uncultured Gammaproteobacteria bacterium | reverse complement strand
GCCATGCAGGAGCGTTCGTGGCCCTCGGCGGCGATGTAGGTCGGCTTGACGAATTCGTCGGTCTCGCCCCGGTCATAGGCCATCTGCAGCCCGGTCATGGCGTCGGCCGCGGTGAACTCCGCCTCGCAGCCGGTGATCAGGTCGTAGGCGGCCTGGATGCGCGGCCAGCGGTGGTCGCGGTCCATGGCGTAGAAGCGCCCGCAGATGGAGGCGATGCGGCCCCGGCCCAGCTCGGCGAAGACGTCGTTCATCGTCCGTAGGGAGCCGGCGGCGCTCTTCGGCGGGGTGTCGCGGCCGTCGAGGAAGGCGTGCAGGTAGACCCGCTGTGCCCCGCGCTCCACCGCCAGCCTGGCCATGGCGTGGATGTGCTCCTCGTGGCTGTGGACGCCGCCCGGCGAGAGCAGGCCGAGGATGTGCACCGCCTTGCCGTTGTTCGCCGCCAGGTCCACCGCGTCGGTGAGGGTCTTGTTGGTGAAGAACGAGCCGGTACGGATGGAGCGGCTGACGCGGGTGATCTCCTGGTAGACCACGCGCCCGGCGCCGAGGTTGAGATGGCCCACCTCGGAGTTGCCCATCTGCCCCGTCGGCAGCCCCACCTCGGCCCCCGAGGCGTGGATCAAGGTGTGCGGAAAATCCCGCCACAGGCGGTGCCAGAACGGCGTGCTGGCGGCCTCGATGGCGTTCGACGGGGAGGTCTCACTGTAGCCCCAGCCGTCGAGAATGACGAGGGCCAGGGGCCTGGCGTGCGCTGACATGGCGTCCTTTTGGGTGCTGACGGCGGTTTAGACAAAGTCTAACGGAAAACGCGGGGTGTGGTCACGACCAGCGGCGGCGCTCGCCGGGGCCCGCAGTCCGTCCGGGGCCGGAGATATGGCCCTTTTCATTAAGCATTTAATTGTATAATGTTTCGGTTGATGGCGCCATTTCGCCGATTGGCGGTGGCGTGCAGACCTGTTTTTGAGCGGCGAGGCAAGACTGAATGACTGAATATCAGGGGTTGATCACCCAGGATGAGGATATCGACCGCGCTTCGCGCTCGCTCAAGGCCATGTCCCACCCATTGCGTCTGAAGATCCTCTGTACCCTGGGCGACCAGGAGGCCAGTGTTCAGGACATCGTCGACCAGGTCGGCACTTCGCAGAGCAATATCTCGCAGCATCTGGCGATCCTGCGCGACAAGGGCATCCTTGCCGCGCGCAAGGACGCCAACCGGGTCTTTTACCGCGTGGGTGACGCGCGTACCCTGCAGCTGATCCGCATGATGCGCGACGTCTTCTGCACTTCGCAGCTGTAGGATCAACACCGGCCGGCCGCCCCCCGTGGGCCACCGTAGGGCCGGGCCGGTGAGCGCGCGCCGCGCCGGTATCATCGTCGGAAATTCTCGGAGACCTTATATCGATGGACAGCAACCGTACTGTTGCCGGTAACCTCTACACCCCCTCCCCGGCAACCGGCCGCAGCCGGCGGGAGGTTTGAGATGGACGCGCAAATGAAGGATTTCCTCGCCTTCGCCCAGCACAACTGGCCGCTGTTCGCTGCCACCGCGGTGATCACGGTGATGATCGTCCAGAACGAGGTCTCGCGCCGCACCCAGGGCTTCAGCGATCTCGGCCCGGAGGCCGCAACCCGCCTCCTCAACCACGACGATGCGGTCCTGCTCGATATCCGCGAGGACGCCGAGTACCGCAAGGACGGGCGCATCGCCAACGCCGTGCACATTCCGCTCGGCGAGCTCGCGCGCCGGATCGGCGAACTGGAGAAGTACAAGGGACGCCCGCTGATCGCCTACTGCCGCAGCGGCCACCGTTCCCGCGGCGCCTGCGGCCTGCTGCGCAAACAGGGCTTCGAATCGATTTACAACCTGGCCGGCGGCATCATGGCCTGGCAGAACGCCAACCTGCCGGTAAGCAAGAAGAAATAATCCAAACCGAACGACGAGGGTGACACATGCCTAAGGTCGAGATGTATTGCACCGCTGTATGCCCCTACTGCCTGCGCGCGCGTAAGCTGCTGGAGAAGAAGGGTGTCCAGTGGGAGGAGATCCGGGTCGATCTCGAGCCCGATCGGCGCGACGAGATGGAGCGCCGCGCCGGGCGTGACAGCGTGCCGCAGATCTTCATCGACGACCGCCACGTCGGCGGCTTCGACGACATGGCCGAGCTCGATATCGATGGCGAACTGGACCCGTTGCTGGGCCTCGTCTGAGGCTGCCCGCGCAGCCTGCGCGCCGCCGCCAATTCGCAACGAACGTGCCGTAGGCTCGCTGGCCGATACCCGGAGCGACCGCACGGATTTTTTCGATCACAGATAACCAGGAAACGGGAAACAGCAAATGGCCGACCAACCCGAACAGCAAGCCGCCGACGAGGCGCAGACCCCCCAGCAGCAGTTCGCCATCCAGAAGGTCTACCTCAAGGACGTCTCCCTCGAGACCCCCAACTCGCCGTCGATCTTCACCATGACCGGCGAACCCGCCATGAACGTCGATCTGAACACCCAGAGCGAGGCCCTGCACGAGGGGGTCTACGAGGTGGTGTTGGGCGTTACCGCCACGGTCAAGATTCAGGAGAGCACCGCATTTCTGGTCGAGGTGCATCAGGCCGGGGTGTTCAACGCCCAGGGCTTCAACGAGCAGGAGCTGGGCCAGGTGCTCGGCGCGGTCTGCCCGAACATCCTGTTCCCCTTTGCCCGCGAGGCGGTCGCCGACCTGGTCAACAAGGGCGGCTTCCCCCAGCTGGTGCTGCAGCCGGTCAATTTCGACCTGCTCTACATGCAGGAGATGCAGCGGCGTCAGGAAGAGGCGCAGCACTAAGCACAATCTTGAATTGAGAATGTTGAATTATGAATTGATGCGGCCCGCTGCGCGGGCACCGGTGCCGGAGCCGGTCCGCGCGCAGCGCTCCGATATTCATCATTCATCTTTCACCATTCACCATTCGCGAACCGTTCTACAGTGAGCTCTCCGCAGCCCATCGCCGTCCTCGGTGCCGGCTCCTGGGGCACCGCCCTGGCGATCCTGCTGGCCCGCCAGGGTCGGCCGGTTCGCCTTTGGGGCCACCATCCCGACGCGGTGGCGCGGCTGGCCGCCGAGCGCGCGAACGCCCGCTACCTGCCCGGTTTTCCCTTCCCCCCCAGCCTGCAGCCGATGGCCGAACTGGCGCAGGTGCTCGATGGGGTGCGTGACCTGCTGGTGGTGGTGCCGAGCGGGGCCTTTCGCGGTCTGCTCGGCCTGTTGCGGCCGCTGCTGACCGCCGAGCAGCGCGTCGCCTGGGCCTGCAAGGGTCTGGAGCAGGGCAGCGCCAAGCTGTTGCACGAAATCTTTCTGGAGGAACTCGGTGCCGAGCGCCTGGCCGCGGTGGTCTCCGGCCCCACCTTCGCCCGCGAGGTGGTGCGCGGCCTGCCCACTGCCGTGACCGTGGCCGCCAGCGACCCGTACTACGCCGCAGAACTCGCCGACGCCCTGCACGACGAGCGCTTCCGCGCCTACACCAGCGGCGACATGGCCGGCGTTGAACTGGGTGGCGCGCTGAAGAACGTGCTGGCGATCGCCGCCGGCATCGCCGACGGCCTCGGCTTCGGCGCCAATGCCCGCGCCGCACTGATCACCCGCGGCCTGGCCGAGCTGATGCGCCTCGGTGACGCCTGCGGCGGTCAACGGGAGACGTTCATGGGTCTCGCAGGCCTCGGCGACCTGGTGCTCACCTGCACCGACGATCAGTCACGCAACCGCCGTTTCGGCCTTGCACTTGGCGGCGGCATGACCCCGGAACAGGCGCGTGCCTCCATTGACCAGGTGGTGGAGGGCATCGGCACCGCCCGCGAGGTGCGCCGGCGCGCGGAGATGGCCGGGGTCGAGATGCCCATCTGCGACCAGGTCTACCGGGTCATCTACGACGGTCTGGATCCCCAGCAGGCGGTGCACAACCTCCTCAACCGCGAGCAGAAGGCCGAACTCTGAGCCAAGCGAAAAGCGGCCTCGCGCAAAGATCGCAAAGCACGCAAAGAAAAGATCTTTCGGTCGGAATTGCAGGCGCGATCGATGCCGATGCGGCAAGCTTGCCGGTGACCCGCGGTTCGGATTCGAAAACCAAACCTCGCCCGCATTTCCTTGGCGTGCTTTGCGATCTCTGCGCGAGCCGGGTTCTTCCTTGTTTTCCTCTACGCCTTTGCGGCTCTGCGTGAGGCCAGGTCTTATCCGGACGCGCCGGCGAAGCCGAGCTGGCGCCAGGCTTCGAACACCGCCACCGCGACGGCGTTGGAAAGGTTGAGGCTGCGGCTGTCGGGGGCCATGGGGATGCGCAGGCGCTGTTCCGGGGGTAGCGTGTCGAGGATCTCCGCCGGCAGGCCGCGGCTTTCGGGGCCGAACAGCAGGGCGTCCCCGGCCCGGAAGGCGGGCGCGCTGTGGGGCCTCTCGGCATGGGTGGTGAAGGCGAACAGGCGCGGGTTTTTCAGCGCTTCAAGGACGGCCGCCAAGCTGTCATACTCGCGAACGCTGGCCCATTCATGGTAATCGAGTCCGGCGCGACGCAGTCGCGCATCGTCCATCGCGAAGCCCAGCGGCCGCACCAGGTGGAGCCGGCAGCCGGTGTTGGCACAGAGGCGGATGACGTTGCCGGCGTTGGGCGGAATCTCGGGCTGGTAAAGCACGACATTGAACATCGGGAACTAGGCAATGACGAGCGAAGACCGCGCAATGCTGGCCAGTGAATTCTGCGGCATGCGCTTCGAAACCCCGCTGGTACTGCTCTCCGGCTGCGTCGGGTTCGGCGAAGAATACACGCGGGTCAGCGGCTTTT
>CAZMMH010000109.1:0-7404 GCA_964567315.1 uncultured Gammaproteobacteria bacterium | reverse complement strand
CGGCTACCCGTGGCTGATCCACCGGCTCACCTACCGCCGCACCAACCACGACAACCTGCACGTGCGCGGCTACAAGGAGGAGGGCACCACCACCACGCCGTTCGACATGGTGGTGATGAACGACCTCGACCGCTTCCACCTGGTGATGGACGTGATCGACCGGGTACCGCGGCTCGGCGCGGCCGCGGCCTACGCCAAGCAGCGCCTGCGGGAACGGCTGGTGGACCACAAGGAATACATCGCCCGCCACGGCGAGGACATGCCGGAAATCAGGGAGTGGAGCTGGCCCTACTGATTCCCGGTAGCGCCGGATGTCACTCCACGCCCATGAGCCGGACGCTGATGCGTCCGGCAGCCGACTTCCACTGTCGACCTGAAGCGGTTTGGTGCGCGCATCGAGGAAAAGGGCAAGGCCTGGTCGTCAGTGGGAACTGCCGGCCAGCAGCCGTCATCTGGCAGCGATGGCCATGCGGCCGAGTACGGCCAGGAGCGGACTACCAGATCACCCCGCTTGTCAGTCTGCTTGACCCCGTTGAACAGACATTCGTTATTGCGGTCCAAACGTGTGCTGGTAGAACGACGGCGATTCACAGCGGACATTGGTGTGAAGACCTGACGTACTCGGCAACAACACCTCAAGTACGAACCGTATGCATATAGCGAAATGGAACATTAACGAACGTTACGTCCGTTTGGCGTTTCAGTTAGGCCTCTGGTTTAAAGCGATCTTCGCGTTGGTCGAAATCGGTGGAGGCGTTGCCGCATTTTTTGTGAGTCGTCAGTTCCTCGTACAGATGGCAAACCTGGTCACTCAAGGTGAACTGGTCGAGGACCCACATGATTTTGTCGCCAACTATCTCCTGCATACCGTGCAGCATTTGTCGATCAGTACTCAGCACTTCACCGCGTATTACCTACTCAGTCACGGCGCCATTAAGTTGTGGGTCATCATTGGATTGTTGCGGGAACGGCTTTGGTACTATCCAACCGCCTTGATCGTTTTCAGCCTGTTCATCGCGTACCAGCTCTACCGCTTCGATTTCACGCATTCGCCGTGGTTACTGGTGCTCACCTTGGTCGACGTTGTCGTCATCGCCCTAACTTGGCATGAATATCAATTCCTGCATCGCACGCTAGCGCGTAAAGATGTGGCCTGACTATTTGGCACCGGAAGGACTACATGGACACCGACCGACTACATGGACGACTACATGAGGGCAGAGGACTACATGGACACCCACCCCAAGGTCGACTACATGGACACCCACCCCAAGGTTCCCCCACCCCAAGGTTCCCAAAGCCGACTACATGGACACCCACCCCAAGGTTCCCAAAGCCGACTACATGGACACCCACCCCAAGGTTGCGATCCGATCGAGATCAGCGCCAGAAGCGCGGCATCAGCACGATGAAGACGGGGAACAGCTCCAGGCGGCCGAGCAGCATTGCCGCCACCAGCAGCCACTTGGCGGCGTCGTTGAGGGAGCCGAAGTTGCCGGCGGTCTGGCCGAAGCCGACCCCCATGTTGTTCATGCAGCCGGCCACGGAGCCGAAGGCGGTGGCCAGGTCGACGCCGGTGGCGGCCACCGCCAGCGAGAGCATGCAGAAGACGAAGACGTAGAGAAAGTAGAAGCCCCAGACCGCCTCGATCACCCGGTCCGGCATCGCCCGCTGGCCCACCTTCAGCACGATCTGGGCCCGCGGGTGGATCAGCCGGCGCATCTCGCGCAGGCTCTGTTTGGCCAGCAGCAGGAAGCGCATCGCCTTGATCCCGCCGCAGGTGGAGCCGACGCAGCCGCCGAAGAAACTGGCCATGATCAGCAGCAGGCCCAGCGGCAGCGGCCAGTTGGCCGGGTAGCCGGCGGTCACCAGGCCGTTGTCGGTGGCGATGGAGGCGGCCTGGAAGAAGCCGTGGATCAGCGCCCCGGGACCGCTGAAGGTGCCGCTCAGCCAGAGCCAGAGGCAGGTGACGGCCACCAGCGCCGCCATGAAGCCGAGGTAGAAGCGGAACTCGGCGTCGCGGAAGATCGGCGCCAGGCTGCGGTGGCGCCAGGCGAGGAAGTGCAGGGCGAAGTTGATGCCGGCGAGCAGGGAGAAGATGCCGCCGACCAGTTCGATCGCCGGGCTGTGGAAGTAGCCGATGCTCGCGGAGTGGGTGGAGAAGCCGCCCAGGGCCAGGGTGGCGAAGGCATGGGTCACCGCGTCGAACAGCCCCATGCCCGCCGCCCAGTAGGCCACCGCGCAGCCGAGCACCAGGGCCACGTAGACCTGCCACAGGCGTTTGGCCGTCTCGGTGATGCGCGGGGTCAGCTTTTCGTCCTTCATCGGCCCCGGCGTTTCGGCGCGGTAGAGCTGCATGCCGCCGATGCCGAACATCGGCAGGACGGCGATCGCCAGTACCACGATGCCCATGCCGCCGATCAGGTTGAGCTGGGCGCGATAGTAGAGGATCGACTTGGGCAGCGCGTCCAGGTTGGAGAGCACCGTGGCGCCGGTGGTGGTCAGGCCCGAGGTGGCCTCGAACACCGCGTCCACCAGGGACATGTGCGGCTGCCGGGCCAGCATGAAGGGCAGGGCCGAAAGCAGGCAGACCACCAGCCACACCACCACCACAATGAGAAAGCCCTGGCGGTTGCGCAGTTCGAGGTGGCCGCCGCGAAAGGGGAACCAGCAGACCAGCCCGGCCAGGGCCATCAGGGTGAAGGAGTCGGCGAACAGGGTGTAGCCGCCGTCGTGGTAGAACCACTCGACCCCGATCGGCGGCAGCATGGTCACGCTCTCCAGCAGCATCAGCAGGCCGAAGGCCGCCAGCGTGGATTGCCAGCGTTTGCCGGCGGATGCCCGGGACATGGTTGCCATGGAGTGCGGTGGCGTCGGTTCGGAGATCGAGGTCCGGCAGGTGGAGTGGATGGCTCGCGGCGCTACGCGGTCGCCGGCAGTGGGCGGATTTTGCGCCATTCGCAGCCGCGGCGTCGAACCTTTTTTGGCCGCGAAACGCTTTGTGGAGACAATGTTTACGCGTCCTTCACCAAGACCGCCTTGAGCGCCGCCGGACCACGGCTCAGTCGTGCCGGTGCCGGCCGCCGCCCACGCCGCCCGGGATCAGGTGCAGGCGTCCGTAGCGCACGCCCGTGCTGGCGCAGAGGGTGTCGGAGAAGGCGCGCACGTCGTCAGTGGCGCCGTGCAGGATCACCGTCTCCAGGCAGTTGTCGTGATCGATGTGCACGTGCATGGTGGCCACCGCCAGGTGGTGGTGCTCGTGCTGGGCGCGGGTGATGCGGCTGGCCAGCTCGCGCTCGTGGTGGTTGTAGACGTAGCTTAGGGCGCCGAAGGAGTCGCTGCCCTCCTCGTGGGCCAGGCGCTCCTGCTCCAGGGCCTCGCGCACCAGGTCGCGCATGGCCTCGGAGCGGTTGCTGTAGCCGCGGCGGGCGATCAGCGCGTCGAAGCGCTGGGCCAGGTCGTCGTCCATCGATATGGTGATGCGTTCCACGCGGCACTCCCCTCGGTATGGCTGGCTCGGGCCCCGATTCTACATTGACAGCCGGCCGCGGCCGCGACTAGGCTCGCCGTCATACAAATTCAGAAAATATCCTACGAAATCCGTGAGGCGTCCAGCGGGGCGCGCGGATTGCGGGAGGGGCGACGGATGCACATCCCCGACGGCTATTTGAGTCCGAGTACCTGCGCCGCGACCTATGCGGTGGCACTGCCGTTCTGGTACCTCGCGCTGCGCCGGGTTGAGCGGCTGCTGCACACCCGTATGGTGCCGTTGCTGGCGGTGATTTCCGCCTTCTGTTTCGTGATCATGATGTTCAACCTGCCGCTGCCCGGCGGCACCACCGGCCACGCCCTCGGCGTCGGCGTGGCCGCCATCGTGCTCGGGCCCTGGGGCTCGATGGTGGCGATTTCGGTCGCCCTGCTGATCCAGGCGCTGTTCTTCGGCGACGGCGGCATCACCGCGTTCGGCGCCAATGCCCTCAACATGGCCATCGTCGGCTCGCTGGTGGCCTACTGGAGCTACCGCGTCCTGGCCGGGCGTGCCGCCCTGGCCGCGCCGCGGCGGGTGTTCGCAGCCGGTGCCGCCGGCTATCTGGCGATCAACGTCGCCGCCCTTTGCGCGGCGCTGGAGTTCGGCATCCAGCCGCTGCTGTTTCACGACGCCCACGGTGCGCCGCTCTATGCCCCCTATCCGCTGTCGATCGCGGTGCCGGCGATGATGATCGGCCACTTGACCTTCGCCGGCCTGGCCGAACTGTTCATCAGCGCCGGCGTGGTCGCCTACCTGCAGCGCGCCAATCCCGAACTGCTGCGCCTGTCGGCACCGGGCGCCGAGGGGGCTGCGGCCGCGGAACGGCTGGCCGCCGGCGGCGGTTGGCGCCTGACCCGGCCCCTTTGGCTGTGGCTGGCCGGCCTGATGATCATGACGCCGCTGGGCCTGCTCGCCGCCGGCGTCGCCTGGGGCGAATGGAGCGCCGCCGACTTCGGCGATCCGGCCCTGCGCCAGCAGATCGCCCAGGCCTCGGGCGACGTGGCCCCGCCGGCGGCGGCCCCCGAGGGGCTGGCGCGGCTGGCCGGGCTATGGCGCGCGCCGCTGCACGACTACGCCCCGGCCTTCATGCACAGCGAAGCCTTCGGCTACCTGATGTCGGCCCTGGTCGGCGCCGGGCTGATTCTGTTGCTGTTCCTGCTGTTGTCGCGCCTGCGGGGGCGCGCTACGGCGCCGCCGGGCGGCGTCCGCTGAAGGGGCACCGATGGAGGAGTCTTCCTTCGTCCGTGAGCGTCATGGCCACGGCCGCCGCCGCGACCTGGAGGGATTCACCCGCGGCCTCAGCGGGGTGCTGGAGCACGCCCTCGATGCGGAGGCGCTGGCCGCCGGCGGCGGCCTGCTGCAGGGGATCGATCCCAGGATCAAGCTGCTGGCCCTGCTGGCGCTGATCGTGAGCGCGGTGCTGACCCGTTCCCTGGTGAGCCTGGCGCTGCTGTTCGCGCTGGCCCTGGCGCTGGCCCTGGCCTCGCGGGTCGGCCTGGCGCGGCTGGCCGGACAGGTCTGGCTGGGGGTGTTGCTGTTCACCGGGGTGATCGCCCTGCCGGCATTGGTGATGGTGCCGGGCGAGGCCCTGGTGCAGCTGCCGCTGCTGCACTGGACGGTCACCCTACAGGGGCTGCGCAGCGCCGCCTTTCTGCTTGGGCGGGCGGAGGTCTGCGCCACCTTCGCCCTGCTGCTGATTCTCACCACCCCCTGGCCCCATGTGCTCAAGGCCCTGCGCGCGGTGGGCGTGCCGCTGGTGGTGGTGGCGATCCTGGGCCTGACCCACCGTTACCTGTTCGTGCTGCTGCAGAGCGCGCTGCAGAGCTTCGAGGCGCGCCGCAGCCGCACCCTGGGGCCGATGGACAGCGCCCAGCGCCGGCGGGCCATCGCCGGCGGCGCCGGCGCGCTGCTGGGCAAGGCCTACCAGCTCAGCGGCGAGGTGCACCTGGCGATGGTCTCCCGCGGCTATCGCGGCGAGGTGCACCTGCTCGACGACTTCCGCACCCGGCCGCGGGACTGGCTGCTCCTGCTGGCGGCCCTGGCGGTGCCGGCGCTGCTGCTGTGGAGCGGCCGGTGAGCGCCGACTACGCCTTCGAGCTGCACGACGTGGGCTATGCCTATCCCCAGGTGAGTGCCCTCGACGGCCTGAGCATGCGGGTGCCCTACGGGCAGCGCATCGCCCTGCTGGGGGCCAACGGCTCGGGCAAGTCCACCCTGCTGCGCCTGCTCGACGCCCTCTACTTCGCCCAGCGGGGCGAGATCCGCGCCTTCGGTACGCCGCTGAGCGAGGCGGCGATGCAGGAGGAGGCGGTCAATTTCGCCTTCCGCCGCCGGGTCGGGCTGGTGTTCCAGAATCCGGACGTGCAGTTGTTCAATCCCACCGTGTTCGACGAGCTGGCCTTCGGTCCGCTGCAGCTCGGCTGGCCCAAGGGGCTGATTCGCGAGCGGGTGGCGGCGATGCTGGAGCGCTTTTCCATCGCGCCGCTCAAGGACCGGGCGCCGCACCGTCTCTCCGGCGGTGAGAAGAAGCGGGTGGCCCTGGCCGCGGTGCTGATCGTGGAGCCGGAGGTGTTGCTGCTGGACGAGCCGACGGCGGCGCTGGATCCCCAGAGCCAGGGCGAGGTGATCCGCTTCCTGGTGGAGGGCCGGGAGAGCGGGCGTACGGTGATTACGGCGACCCACGATCTCGACATGGTCGAGGCGATCGCCGATCGGGTCTTCGTCCTTGCCGACGGTCGTCTGGCGGCGGAGGGGACGCCGGCGGAGATCCTACGGGATCACGCGCTGCTGCACGCCTGCCAGCTGAATCACAGCCACTGGCAGGTGCAGGCGGAGGAGGAGGGGCACGTGCACCATCAGCTCGATCGCTGAGCCGCGCGCGGCGGCGGCTCAGGCGGCGGCGGCGGTCGGCGCGTCCTGGTAGGCTCCGGCGCTGTGGCCGAGCAGGCGGAACAGCAGCTTCCGGGTGCGGAAGGCGTTCATCGCATCGGCCAGGTCGTCGACCCCGTTGGCGAAGGAGAACGGGGTGTAGCTGCCATTGTCGTAGGCGACCTCGAGCACGTAGTTGCAGGGATCGCCGGCGCGGCACTGCTCGCACAGATAGGAATAGATATCCGATTCGGTGCGGCCGTTGATATGGCAGTTTTCGCAATTCATTGAGTCGACCTCTTTGGGTGTGTCCAGTACGGCATGGGCGCGGCGCGCCCGCGGTGCGGCACATCCTGTACTCGCTGATTTCCTAATATTGACGCAAAAAAACCCCTTCGCCGCCAATGGGCAAGGGCGTTTTTGTGATGGTGTTCACGGACGCGCGGCCCGAAAATGCGAACTCAGGCGCGGATATGGCGGTAGATGTTGAGGTAGTGGTCGCCCGACTGGTTCCAGGAGTAGTCCTGGCGCATGCCGTTCAGGCGCAGCTGGTGGAAGTATTTGGGGTAGCGGTACCAGAGGCCGATAGCCCGCCCCATGGCGTCCTCCAGGCCGCCGGTGTCGAAGGCCTCGAAGGTGTAGCCGGTGCGCTGCTCGTAGGGTTGGTCGGCGTGGTTGGCGTCGAACACCGTGTCCGCCAGGCCGCCGGTGGCGCGCACCACCGGTACCGTGCCGTACTTCATCGCGATGATCTGGGTCAGGCCGCAGGGCTCGAAGGCGCTGGGGATCACCAGCATGTCGGCGCCGGCATAGATCAGGTGGGCCAGCTCCTCGTCGTAGCCGACCTCCAGATGACAGTCCGGATTGTCGTTGAGGCCTGTCTTGAGGGCCAGGAAGTGGTCGTTGATCGCCTTGTCCGATCCGGCGCCGAGCAGCACGAACTGGGCGCCGTTGGCCAGGGCGTAGAAGATCGCGTGGCTGATCAGGTGCACCCCCTTCTGCGCGTC
>CAZMMH010000108.1:0-7431 GCA_964567315.1 uncultured Gammaproteobacteria bacterium | reverse complement strand
CGAGGCGTTGGAGACCTCCATCCCGGTCAGCCGCGCCATCATGCTCTGGAATTCGTACAGCAGCTGCAGGGTGCCCTGGCTCGCCTCCGCCTGGTACGGGGTGTAGGCGGTGTAGAACTCGCCGCGGGTGGCCACCTCCCACACCGCCGCCGGCACGTGGTGCTCGTAGGCGCCGGCGCCGATGAAGTTCAGCGGCCGCCCGTCCTGCTCGGCCCGCTCCAGCATCAGGCGGGTCACCGCCTGCTCGGTCATGGCCGGGGGAATCGCCGTCATCTCGGCGCGGTTGCGCAGCCCGGCGGGAATTTCGTCGAACAGCGCATCCAGCTCGGAGACCCCGGCGGCCTCCAGCATGGCGCGGATGTCTTCCTCGGTATGGGGGACGAACGGCATCGGCGCTCAGTGCTCGTCGGCGACCAGCTGGGTGTAGGCGGCGGCGTCCAGCAGGGCCTCGACATCACCGGCGGCGGTGGGGCGGATACGCATGATCCAACCGTCGCCGTAGGGCTCCTGGTTGATCAGTTCGGGGCTGTCGGCGAGCGCATCGTTGGCCTCCAGCACCTCGCCGGCGACGGGGGCATAGACGTCGGATGCGGCCTTCACCGACTCCACCACCGCGCAGGCGTCCTCGGCGGCCACGCTGCGCCCGACCTCGGGCAGTTCGACGTAGACCATGTCGCCCAACAGGTCCTGGGCGTGCGCGCTGATCCCCACGGTCACGCTGCCATCGTCATTGACCCGCACCCACTCGTGGGTCTTGGCGTACTTCAGCTCGGTAGGCACGTTGCTCATAAAAACCCCCAAAGACAATTTTGAATGGTGAATTTTGAATGTTGAATTGTGGTGGGCTGCTGCGCAGCCGGTGTTTTTGAAAGGGCGTGCGCGTCGCGCACACCGGAATTCAAAATTCACGATTCAACATTCAAAATTGCATTTTCCATCGCGCACGAACGGCGGCCGGACCACGCGGGCGGGCAACAGTTTGCCACGAATCTCCACCGCGCACGAGGCGCCGGCGGCGGCCGGCACCCGGGCCAGGGCAATGGCCACGCCGAGGGTCGGGGAAAAGCTGCCGCTGGTGGTTTCGCCCTCGCCGAGACCCTCCACCACCACCTTTTGATGGCTGCGCAGCACGCCCTTGCCCTCCAGCACCAGCCCGACCAGCTTGCGCGCGACGCCGGCGGCCCGCTGGGCCTCGAGGGCGGCGCGGCCGATGAAAGCGCGCCCGGCAGGTTCGAAGGCGACGGTCCAGGCCAAGCCAGCCTCCAGCGGGCTGATGGTCTCGTCCATGTCGGAGCCGTACAGGCTCATGCCGGCCTCCAGGCGCAGGGTGTCGCGGGCGCCCAGGCCGCAGGGGGCGACGCCGGCGGCGCGCAGGGCGTCCCACAGGCCGGCCGCCTCGGCGGCCGGCAGCATGATCTCGAAACCGTCCTCGCCGGTGTAGCCGGTGCGGCCGATGAACCAGTCGCCGCAGGGGGCACCGAAAAAGCGTCCGAGCTGCTCGGCCACCACGCGCTGGGCCACGTCGAGCACGGAGAGGGCCAGCTGCCGGGCCTGCGGCCCCTGCACGGCGATCATCGCCAGCTCCGGACGCTCGGCCACGTCCACCGCCAGCGGGCCGATCTTGCGCCGCATCCACTCCAGGTCCTTGTCCCGGGTCGCGGCGTTGACCACCACCCGGTAGCGGGTCTCGTCCTGCAGGTAGACGATCAGGTCATCGACCACCCCGCCCTGCTCGTTGAGCATGCAGCTGTAAAGGGCCTTGCCCGGCGCTGTCAGGCGGGCCACGTCGTTGGCCAGCAGCTGCTGCAGGTAGCGCTTGGCGTCGCAGCCGACCACGTCGACGATGGTCATGTGGGAGACGTCGAACATGCCGGCGTGGCGGCGCACCGCGTGGTGCTCCTCGATCTGCGAGCCGTAATGGATCGGCATCTCCCAGCCGGCGAAGTCGACCATCTTGCCACCCGCGGCCAGGTGCTGCTCAAAGAGGGGGGTGCGCTGCATGACGGGCTCCTCGGCCGGGGGTTCGAAACGGGTCGGAACTATACCGCACGGGCGCCAGGGTCAGGAAGCGGCGGCCTTGGCAACCCAGTCTCGCGCAAAGCCGCAACGGCGCCAAGGGTGCCTTTGAAGCGGACATGGATCGACAACGGAACGGAATGTGCCCGGGCACGAAATCGCCGCCCCGAGAGCGCGACTGAAGGCCGGCCATGGGGTTGGCAAGTGCGCTTCTTTGCGGCTTTGCGCGAGACCTGCTTTTTTCAGATTCCGGCAATCAATCGACGCGCTGGGCCAGCATGCGCACCACCGCCGCGGGCCCCTCGTGAAAGCGGCCCTCGGCGAGCTCGATGACCTTTTCTTCGAGCTCCAGCACCTCGGCCTCGGCGAAATCCTCGGCCAGCATGTCGGCGGTGAACAGCATCTCCGCCAGGGGCGGACCGCCGGATTCGTAGTTGAGCTGGTCGACGTGGAAGCCCTCCATGATCAGCAGCCCCCCCGGGCGCAGTGCCTCCAGCATGGATCGGTGCATGACGGCCCGATGGTCGGGCATGAAGTGCACGTAGATCGACACCACCACGTCGTAGGCGGCCTTGGGCCACGCCCAGCGCAGCAGGTCGACCTGCTCCGTGGCAAGTTCGACGCCCGCCTCGTCGGCCAGCCGCCGCGCCTTGGCCTGGCCGCTGGCCGCGGCGTCCACCGACAGCACCTCCAGACCCTGGCGCGCCAGCCAGACGCCGTTGCGCCCTTCGCCGTCACCCACCGCCAGGGCCCGCATGCCCGCCTTGATGCGCGGGGCCTGACTCACCAGATAGTGGTTGGGCTCGGTACCGTAGGCGTACTCCGGCTCGGCGTAGCGGCTTTCCCAGAATTCGCGCATGGGTATCGGCTCCTGTGGTTGCAAGAGTGGCTAAGTCTAGCCGTTTATCCAAAAGATATGCCACGGGCGGCGGCGACGCCGCCCCGGCGTTCAACGTGCCAACGGCGGCAGGTCTCCGCTCAGGCCCAAGGCACGGCGCATGATCGCGTTCTTCAGCGGACCGAGGCGGCCGGCCACCTCGAGCCCGAGGTTGCGCGCCAGGCGCAACGGCGCGAGGCCGCTGCCGAAGGCGCGCTTGAAGGCGTCCATCGCCCCCATCATCAACAGGTTCTCGCCCTTGCGCCAACGCTCGTAGCGGCGCAGCACGCCGTAGGCGCCGACATCCTGGCCACGGCCGTGGGCCTGCAGGATCACATCGGCCAGGGCGGCGGCATCGAGCAGGCCGATGTTGACCCCCTGCCCCGCCAGCGGATGGATGCTGTGGGCGGCGTCCCCCACCAGGGCGATGCGCGGCTGCACGTAGCGCTCGGCGTGACGCAGGCGCAGCGGATGGACCGCCCTGCCCTCCACCTCGGTGATGCCGCCCAGGCGGAACTGAAAGGCCTCGCCCAGGGCCTCGCGGAACTCGGCCTCGTCCATCGCCAGACGCGCCTGCGCCTGTTCCGGCGAGCAGCTCCAGACCAGGGAGCAGCGGCCGTCGTTGACCGGCAGGAAGGCCAGCGGGCCGTCGGGGAGAAAGCGCTGCCAGGCGGTATCGCGGTGCGGCAGTTCGGTGCGGACGTTGGCCACCAGCGCGTGCTGATCATAGAGCCAGCCGGCGACGCTGATGCCGGCCAGCTCCAGCACCTTGGAGTTGGCGCCGTCGGCCCCCACCACCAGGCCGACCCGCAGGCTGCGGCCGTCATCCAGGCGCACCTCGGCATGATCGTCGTGGAGCTGCATGGCGGCGAGACTGGCGGGGCAGATTCGCTCGACGTTGGCGACATCGTCCAGCCCTTCCCACAAGGCCGCCTGGATCACCCGGTTTTCGATGATGTGACCGAGGTCCGGTTCCCCGAGATCGGCGGCGGTGAAGCGGATCGAACCGTTACCGCCGGCATCCCAGACAAACATCTCCTGATAGGGACTGACCCGACGGGCGCGCATCCGCGGCCAGGCATCGAGGTGTTGGAAGATGCGCTGGCTGGCGCGGGTGATGGCGGAGACGCGCACCGCCAGCGACTCGGCCGGCCATTCCAGCTCCGGCGCGGCGCGCTCGGCGACCGCCACCCGCAGGGGCGTATCGCGCAGGGCACAGGCGAGCGCCGCACCCACCATGCCGCCGCCCATGATCAACACGTCGTAGTCGGTCTGCATCTGCTTTTCCTCGCGAGGCCGGGGCCGGTTCGTATCAAACAAAATTCCATTCGCCACAGAGGACACAGAGAACACAGAGTAAAAAGCGGGTCTGCGCGGGCTGTGCTGGCGGGGTCACCCGGTGCGCGATGGAGCCCCAGGCAATTCTCCGTGATCTCTGCGTCCTCTGTGGCGCTTTGAATTTCTTCCGTTCGCCTCAGCGCGCCAGCGATGCCCCGCGCGCCAGCCGCGGCAGGCGCCCGCCGAGGCCCATGGCATAGCGGGTGAACGCCCGCTTGGCCGGCGGCGTCAGGTCCAGCGCCACCAGGCCGAGGTCCCGCAGCAGCCGCACCGGCGGCGCCGGGTTGGTGAACAACCGTACCAGGGCGTCGGTGGCGCCCATTACGTAGCGCTGATCGTCGCGGCGGCCGCGGGCATAGCGTTCGAGCAGTTCCGGCGCCCCCGGATCCTGGCCGACGGCCAGCGCCTCCACCAGCAGGTCGGCAAGCTGGGCCACGTCGCGCAGGCCGAGATTGAAACCCTGGCCGGCCACGGGATGCATGGCGTGGGCCGCGTTGCCGATCAGCAGCAGGCGCGGCTGCACCTGACGCCGGGCGAAGATCTGAAGCAATGGATAGGCGCTGCGCGGGCCGACCTCGAGGATGCGCCCGAGACGCCAGCCGAAGCGCTCCTGCAGCGCGGCCAGGAAGGCGTCGTCGTCGAGAGAGAGCAGCTCCTCGGTGCGCTCGCGCGGCACCGTCCAGACCAGTGCGCAGCGTTCGCCATCCAGCGGCAGCATGGCCATCGGCCCCGTGTCGGTGAAGCGCTCGAAGGCAACGTGGTCGTGGGAACGGCTGGGGGTGACGTTGGCGATCACCGCGCTCTGGCCGTAGTCCTCCTCCAGCGTCTCCACCCCGAGACGCTCACGCACCGCCGAGCGGGTGCCGTCGGCGGCCACCAGCAGGCGACTGCGCAGGGTACGGCGTACACCGTCGATCTCCACCTCCAGTTCGGCGGCGGCGCCGGCGGCGCACACCTCCAGCACCCTGGCCGGACAGAGGTAGTCGACGTTGTCCAGTTGCGCCACGCGCTCGAGCAGGGCGCCGCCCAGGGGCCGGCTGGCGATCACGTAGCCCAAGGCCTCGACCCCCTGCTCGCGACAGTCGAGCCGGGCGGCACCGAAGCGGCCTCGATCGGAGACGTGAATGCGGCGGATGGCGCAGGCGGCCTCGGCCATGGCCGGCCACACGCCCATGGCCTCGAAGATCAGCCGGGCGCCGTAGGAGAGGGCGATGGCGCGGTCGTCGTAGCTGGAGGCACCGCTACGCTCGAAGGGCACCGCCTCCAGCACCCCCACCTTGAGCGGCTGGCCGCCCAGGGCGCAGGCCAGGCTGGCGCCCACCAGGCCACCGCCCACCACCAGTACGTCGTAGTCGAGCTCCGCGTTCAGCTCCTCGGCCATCGCCTCACCTCCGCGCCCTCATCAGCGCCTCGATTTCGTCCGGCTCCTTCGGCACCCGCGAGGTGAGCACCTCGTGACCGTCCTTGGTGACGACCACATCGTCCTCGATGCGGATGCCGATGCCCCACCACTTCTTCGCCACCCCCTTGCTCCCGGGCGGGATGTAGAGGCCGGGTTCGATGGTGAGCGCCATACCCGGCTCCAGCAGGCGCCATTCGCCGCCGATCTTGTAGTCGCCGACGTCGTGCACGTCCATCCCCAGCCAATGGCCGGTGCGATGCATGTAGAAGCGGCGATAACTCTGTTCCTTGATCAGGCTGGCGACCCGCCCCTTGAGCAGGCCAAGCGCCACCATGCCCTCGGTCAGCGCCTTCACCGCGGCGCTGTGGGGGTGGTTCCAGTGGTTGCCCGGGCGCACCGCCTCGATCGCCGCGTACTGCGCCGCCAGCACCACCTCGTAAAGGGCACGCTGGGCCGGGCTGAAGCGGCCGTTGACCGGGAAGGTGCGGGTGATATCGGCGGCATAGCAGCCGTATTCGGCGCCGGCATCCACCAGCACCAGGTCGCCGTCGCGCAGCTCGTCGTTGTTGTCCACGTAGTGCAGCACGCAGCCGTTGGCGCCGCCGCCGACGATCGGCGGGTAGGAGGGTACGCAATCCTTGCGGCGGAATTCGTAGAGGTACTCCGCCTCCAGCTCGTACTCGAACATGCCCGGCTGACAGGCGCGCATGGCGCGCACATGGGCGTCGGCGGAAACGCGCGCGGCCTTGCGCATCAGGGTCAGCTCGGCGCGGCTCTTGAACAGGCGCATGTCGTGCAGCTGGTGCTCCAGGGCGACGAACTCGGTGGGCGCGTGGATTCCGGCGCGCGCCTTGCCCCGCACCTGGTTGAGCCAGCCCATCAGTCGCTGGTCGAATTCGGGCCGATTGCCCATCGTGTAGAAGACCCGCTCGCGCCCCTCCAGCAGGCCGGGGAGGATGTCGTCGATGTCGCCGATGGGAAAGGCGTCGTCGGCGCCGAGCCGCTCCACCGCACCGTCGATGCCGACCCGCGGGCCGTTCCAGGCCTCCATCGCGGGATCGCGCTCGCGCAGGAACAGGATGTACTGGCCCTGGCGGCGCCCGGGAATCAGCACCATCACCGCCTCCGGTTCGTCGAGGCCGGTGAGGTAGTGAAAGTCGCTGTCCTGGCGGTAGAGGTGTTCCGTATCGCGGTTGCGGTACTGCTGCGGTGCCGCCGGCAGCAGCACGATGGAGTCGTCCCCCATCATCTGCATCAGCTGGCGGCGGCGGCGGGCGTATTCCTTTTGATTCATGTTCGGCTTTCCGGAAGTGGGGCTCGGGGATGGCGGGCCGGGCTACTGCAGCCGCGGCGGCGCCTTCACCGGATGCAGCATTTCGTTCATCAGCAGCACGCCGACGCGCAGATACTCGACCAGTTCGGCGTAGGCGCTCTCGTCGTCCTCGCCCTCCTGGCTGGCGTCGCTCTCCAGGTTGGCCATGTGCGAGATGTCGCCGAGCACCTCCTGCACCTCCGCCGGAACCTGATCGGCCTGCATGCGGCCACCGGCGAGGCCGAAGCCGTAGAGGAAACCCTGGCACCACTCACGCAAGGCGGCGGTGCGCAGATGCAGCAGGTCGCGGTCGTCGGGCAGCAGCAGACTGAACTCCAGCACCGCGTCGTTGAGTGCCACACGCGTGCTCTCGAACAGGGCGCCAAGGAGCGGATGGCACTCCTTGGCCAGGGCATCGCCCGGGGCCGGCTCGTCCAGGACCAGCTTTTCCCAGCCCGCCAGATCGACCCGGCCCTGGGCACAGAG
>CAZMMH010000107.1:0-7490 GCA_964567315.1 uncultured Gammaproteobacteria bacterium | reverse complement strand
GATTTTCCGGCACCACGATGAGCACCCGCCGGGCGCGCTCGGTGAGCAGTTGGTAGTGCAGGATGAGCCCCGCCTCGATGGTTTTCCCCAGCCCAACCTCGTCCGCCAGCAGCACCCGCGGCGCATAGCGGCCGGCCACCTCGTGGGCAATATAGAGCTGATGCGGGATGAGACTGGTGCGGGCGCCGGTCAGGCCAAACAGATCGGAGGCCGCCAGGCCCGCCATCCGCCGGGCCTCCTGGCGCAGGCTGAACCACTTGTCCGAATCGATCTGGCCACTGAGGAGCCGATCCGAGGGACGGTTCAGCTGCATGAGGTTATCCAGCTGCCCCTCCGGCAACTCTGCCTCCTCCCCGTTTTCCCTCCATCCGCGGTAGCTGAACAGGCCGTCGCGCTCCACCACCGAGGCAACCGTCAGAGACCACCCTTCATGACTGCGCACCACATCGCCGGGCCCAAAAGCCACGCGGCTGAGCGGCGCCGTTTGCCACGCATAGGTGCGCAGCTCCTCGGTGGCGAGGAACAGGATCGTAACCGTGCGCCCCTCGACGCTCAGCACGGTACCGAGCCCCATCTGCAATTCGGTCTCGCTGATCCAGCGTTGTCCGGGAGTAAAATCGCCCACCGCCGGTGCCCTCAATCGGAAAACGGGCGGCCATGGTAGAGGAAATCCGGCCTGGGGTCGCATTGCCTGTCGGCAGGGGCCCCGAACGGCAAACGTCCGCGCCGCCTGAATCGATGGCAGAGCCCCGCGTCTGCCGCCGCTGCAAGCTGCGTGGACACCCATCCCTAGAGCTCTCCTCCTCCGCTCGTACGGTGGGTGTCTTTGCTACTCCCCTTTGCTACTCCGTCTTTGCTACTCCGCATGACAAGTCGGCCGAGACGGTCTCCATCACGTCTCCAGGATGTCGTGCAACTGCCCCAGCAGGCGCACGGGATCGACCGGCTTTTCCAGCACCGCCACCGCCCCCACCGACAGAGCGCAGGCATGCTCCTCCGGCTCGATCGAGCCGGTGACGAAGATCACCGGGATGCCGGCGGTGGCGGGGTCGGCCTTGAGTTCGCGGCACAGCTGGTAGCCGTCCATTTCGGGCATCACCGCGTCGAGCAGGATCAGGTCCGGCGGCGGCGGTTTGCGCGCAACCTGCAGTGCCCTCGCGCCGCTGGTCGCGGCCTTGACGCGGTAGTGGCCGCGCAGCAGGCCGCGCAACAGGTCGATGTTGTCGGGGGAATCGTCGACCACCAGCACGACTTTCGGCCCGGCCATCGCGGTGCCCTCACGGAACGTCATCGACATTCGGCGGGGCCAGCGCCGCCTCGAGCGTGTCGAGCGCGCGCAGGGCGGAGTCGAAGTCGTATTCGGCGACGGCGCGGGCGAGCCGCGTGACCTCGTAGGCCTGCGCCGTCTTGCGCAGCATCGGTTCCAGCGCGTCGATCACCTCGACGGCATCGGTATCGTCCCGCTCCAGCAACTCGCGCAGACTGGCCAGCAGGCCGCGCACTGCGACCGGGTCCGCGGCCGTTGCGACGCTGCCGGCGTGGTCCAGGGAGGCCAGACCGGCCAGCGCCGGTGCCAGTGCCGCCGCGACGGCGTCCGCCAGGCGCTCCACCGTCTCCGCCGGCGCCTGCTCCCGGCACGCGGTCTCCAGGGCCTGCGCGGCCGCTCGCACCCCCTCGGCGCCGATGTTCCCGGCAACGCCCTTCAGCGTGTGCGCGACCCGCATGGGCGCGTCCGGGTCGCCGCCCGCTCGCGCCTGCCGGAACTCCTCGGCGAATCCGCGGTGGGTGTCGCGGAAGCGCTGGAGCAGGCGCCGGTACAGCCCGCGGTTGCCGCGGATGCGCGCGAGTCCGGCGTTGGCGTCGATGCCGGGCAGTGGCGGCAACGGCGCCGCGGACCTGGGCTCAGTAATCTTTGGCGGCGCCTTCGTCGACGGCGCGCGCGGGTGGATCCAGCGGGCCATGGTGGTGAACATCTCCAGCACATCGATCGGCTTGCCGATGTGGTCGTTCATCCCCGCCGCCAGGGCCTTTTCCCGGTCGCCGGCCATGACGTTGGCGGTCATCGCGATCACCGGCAGCTCCTTGAGGCGGGCCCGGCGGCGGATCTCGCGGGTGGCGGCGTAGCCGTCCATCACCGGCATCTGGCAGTCCATCAGTACGCCGTCGAAGTGCTCCAGAGCCAGGACCTTCAGCGCCTCCCGGCCGTCGCTTGCCGCCGCGGCACTGATGCCGTTGCTGACCAGCAGATGCAGCGCCAGTTCCTGGTTGATGTCGTTGTCCTCTACCAGCAGTACCCGGGCGCCGCGCAGCTGCGCCAGCGCCTGGGCCATTTCGTCGTGGCGGGCGGCGCCGTGGGCGGCCGGGCTCACCTCGCGGCCCATGGCCGCCATCACCGCGTCGAGCAGGCTGGAGGAGGTCACCGGCTTGGTCAGGAAGGCGCCGACGCCGGCGCCCTCGGCGGCCCGCCCCGCCTCGTCGCGGCCGTAGGCGGTGACCATGATCACCGTCGGCGCGAAATGCAGGTCGTCGCGCGCGTGGAGCGCCCGGGTCGTCTCGACGCCGTCCTTACCCGGCATCCGCCAGTCCATCAGCACGAGTTGGTAGGGGTCGTCGCGGTCGGACGCGGCCACGGCCGCGAGCGCCTCTTCGCCGCTTGCGACGTCGTCGACGCGGAAGCCGAACTCCGAGAGCATGCTGCAGAGAATCTCCCGCGCGGAGGCGTTGTCGTCCACCACCAGGACATGCAGCACACCGAGGTCGGCCGCGGACTTGTGCGGCCGCGCCCGCTGTTCCGCCTGCAGCCCGAGGCGCACGGTGAAGTGAAAAGTGCTGCCCTGGCGTTATTCGCTCTCGACCCAGATCCGGCCGCCCATCATCTCGGTGAGCTGCTTGACGATGGCGAGGCCGAGCCCGGTGCCGCCGTAGCGGCGGGTGGTGGAGGAGTCCGCCTGGCTGAACGAGCGGAACAGCTTACCCTGCTGTTCCGACGTCAGGCCGATGCCGGTGTCGCGCACGGAAAAATGCAGCGTCACGTTGGCGGCGTCGCGCTCCCCGGCCGCCGCCGTCACCACCACCTCGCCGCCCGCGTCGGTGAACTTGACCGCGTTGTTGCCGAGATTGACCAGGATCTGTCCCAGCCGCAGGGGATCGCCGACCAGGCTGGTGGGCAGATCCGGCTGCAGGTCGAACATCAGCTCGACGCCCTTCTCCTCGGCCTTCAGGCCAACCACGCCCGCCAGGTCGGCCAGGACGTCCTCCAGCTGGAACGGCAGGCTCTCCATCTCGAGCTTGCCGGCCTCGATCTTGGAGAAGTCGAGAATATCGTTGATGATGCCGAGCAGCGCCTCGGCGGAGCGGTGGACCTTCTCCACGTAGTTGCGCTGCCTGTGGTCCAGACCGGTCTGCAGGGCCAGGTGCGACATGCCGATGATGGCGTTCATCGGCGTGCGGATCTCGTGGGACATGTTGGCGAGGAAGTCCGACTTGGCCCGGTTGGCGTCCTCCGCCCGGCGCCGCGCCTCCTCCAGCTCGGCCTCGGCCTGCTTGCGCGCGCTGATGTCCTTGGCCGTGGCGATGAACCGCTCCTTGCCGTCGAACTCGGCGAGGAAGACCGTCACCTCCACCGGGAACAGGCGGCCGTCGCGGGTCCGCAGGCGGCTCTCGGTGGTGACGCTGCCCTGCTTGCGCACGGCGGCCGCCAGTTGGGCGATGTGTTCCCCGTCGAGGTCGGGGTCGATGTCCAGGAGGTCCATCTTCAGCAACTCGGCCGCCCGGTAGCCCAAGGTCGCGCAGGCCTTTTCGTTGACGTAGACCAGGCCTGCGCTGCCGGCCTGGACCCAGAAGACCGCATCCACCGCATGGTCCACGGCGTACTGGGTGAAGCGCAGGCGTTCGTCGGCCGCCCTGCGCTCGGTGATGTCGCGAAACACCACCACCGCGCCGATGTTGCGCCCCTGCTTGGTCACCGGCACGCTGGTGTACTCGACCGGGAAGCTGCTGCCGTCCTTGCGCCACAGGACCTCGTCCTCGACCGTGTAGGTCCCGCCGTCGCGCGCGGTGCGGTACATGAAACACTCCTCGCGCGGATAGGGGGCACCGTCGGCGTCGGAATGGTGGATCAGCGGATGCATCGCCTTGCCGGCCAGTTCGTCGACGGCGTAGCCGAGCATGCGTGCCGCGGCCGGATTGACGAAGGTCAGGCAGCCCTCCGGATCGAGACCGAAGATTCCTTCGGTGGCCGACTCCAGCAGCAGGCGGGAACGCTCCTCGGCCTCGGCCAGGGCCCGCTGGACCTCGCGCCGCTCCGCCACCTCGCGCCCCAGGCGCCGATTCCAAAAACCGATCAGGGCGATCGCCACCAGCAGGGCGGCGGCGATGCCGCCGCCCCAGAGCAGGATGTCGTGCGGGCGCACCCCGAACTGGAAATGCACGTTGATCCAGCGGTTGCGGATCGCGGTGCGCGCGCCCGGGCCGATGTCGGCCAGTGCCCGGTCGAGGATGGGCACCAGCTGCGGCCAGTCCTTGCGCACCCCCATGGCGAGGTCGAAGCGGTAGTCGGTGGGCGCCGCGACCCGCAACTGGTCCAAGCCGTTGCGCTGGATCTCATAGGTGGCCGCCGCCAGGTTGACCAGGGCGGCATCCACCTGGCGCGCCGCCACGCCGCGCAGCAGCGCCGCCACGGTGTCGAAGGCCACCGTGTGGATCTCCGGATGATCGCGGGTCAGGTCCTCCTCGGTGACGTAGCCGCTCACCACCCCCACTCGCCGGCCGCGGAGGTCGCCCAGGCCGCCGATATAGGCGGCGTCGCGCCGGGTCACCAGGACGGCGGGAAAGCTGATGTAGGGGTGGGTAAAGTTGAGATAGCGGCGGCGCTCGGGCGTCGGCGTCGCCATGGGCAGCACGTCCAGCTTGTGCTCGGCGATCGCCTTGAGGGTCTCGGCCCAGGTACGGCCGCTGCCGTCGGGCACCAGTTCCACCGGCAGGCGGCGCCCGAGCTGGTGGACGAAGCCGGACGCCACGCCGCTGTAGCTGCCGTCATCGTCGATGAACTCGAAGGGCGGCCAGGCCCGGTCGACGCCCAGGCGGATGCGCGGATGGGCGGCCAGCCAGGCCCGCTGCTGCGGATCGAGGGGGATCACGTGCGAGGGGCGCCCACCCGCGCCGTCGCCCACCCACTTGGCCAGGATCTTCTGCATGCCCGCGTCGCTGACCCGGTCCAGGGCCTTGTCCAGGATGTCCCGCAGCAGGGGCTCGCTTTTGGTCACGCCGATGGCGAGGATTGAACTCGGCTTGTTCAGGCGCCCGTCCACCCGCAGGTTGGTGATCACCTCCTTTTGCATCAGGTAGATGGCCACGGCGCGATTGCCGGCGTAGGCGTCGGCCTCGCCGCGGGCCACGGCGCCGATGGCGTGTTCCGTGTCGGGGTACTGCAGCACCTTGACCTGGGGGTAGTTCCGGCGGAAATAGTCGACGTTGGCGAAGCCCTTCTCCAACGCCAGGCGCTTGCCGTTGAGTGCGCTTTCCGACTCGAGACGGGGCTCGTCCCTGCGCGCCACGATCACGTGGGGCACCTTGAGATAGGGAGCGGTGAAGTCGAAGTAGGCCCTGCGCTCGGGCTTGGGCGTGATGTCGAGTATGGCGTCGAGTTCGCCGTTGCGGGTCCTGTCGTAGATCGATTGCCAGCCGCCGGGGACGATCTTCAGCCGGCCGCCGAGATAGCGGTTGAGTTCCTGGACCAGGTCGGCGCCGATGCCGCGGGGCCGCCCCTGCGCATCGACGAAATCCAAGGGCGGCCAGGCGTTCATGGTACCCACCCGGATTTCGGAATGGGCGGCAAGCCAGGCCTGCTCCGCCGGCGTGAAGCGCAGGCCGGGGTCGGCAGCGGACGCCACGGCGGCGAACAGCAGCCCGAGGCACAGCGATGTCAGCCGCGTCAGCCGTCCCACGGACACCCCCCCGAGCCTGCGCGCCCCTTGCTTTCCGCAGTCCCGCCTGCCGCCGCGGCGACCCGGAACCCCTTTCGCCGATCTAGAGCACATCCGACAGCGCCCCGGCCACCGAGTCCGCGTACTGCTCCATCACCGCCATCGCCTCGGGCAGCGCCTCCAAGAACAGCGGCACCAGCCGGGGATCGAAATGGCTGCCGGCGTCCCGCTGCAGCACCTCGACGGACTCCCCGACCGACCACGCCTTCTTGTACGGGCGCTCGGAGGTCAGCGCGTCGAACACGTCGGCGATCGCCACGATGCGGCCGATGCGCGGGATCTTCTCGCCGTCCAGGCCGTTGGGGTAGCCCTTGCCGTTCCACTTCTCGTGGTGGGTCAGGGCCACGATGCGGGCCATGTCGAGCAGTTCCGAATTGGTGTCGGCGCCGATAATGTTGGCGCCGATCTGGCAGTGGCTCTGCATGATTGCCCACTCGTAGGCGTCGAGCTTGTCCGGCTTCTGCAGGATGCGGTCGGGGATGCCGATCTTGCCCACGTCGTGCATGGGTGAGGCGCTCAGAAGCAGATCCGCCTCGCGCTCGTCCACGCCGGCGGCGGCGGCCAGGATGCGCGAGTAGTGGCTCATGCGGATGACATGCAGGCCTGTCTCGTTGTCCTTGTACTCGGCCGCCCGCCCCAGACGGCGGATGATCTGCAGCCGGGTGTCGTCCAGTTGGGCGGTGCGCTCGCGCACCTTGCGGTCCAGCTCCCGGTTCTGGTCGTAGAGTGCCAGTTGGGTCCTGACCCGCGCCTGAACGATGGGCGGGCTGATGGGCTTGGCGATGTAGTCGGCGGCGCCGATCTCAAGGCCGCGGATCTCGTCCTGGACCCCGATCTTGGCGGTGATGAAGATCACCGGAATGTGGCGGGTGGTGTAATCCGCCTTGAGCTGCCGGCAGACCTCGTAGCCGTCCATGCCCGGCATCATGATGTCCAGCAGGATGATGTCGGGCGGATTGCCGGAGCGGACGATCTGCAGGGCCATGTCGCCGCGGGTCGCCGCCTTGACGTCGTACTCGTCCTTCAACGCCCCCACCAGGACGTCGATGTTTTCCGGCGTATCGTCGACCACCAGCACGGTCTTGCGTGGAGCTTCGTCCATACGCACCTCCCTTGCCTTGGGGCGGGCGGCAAAGCCGTCCATTGCACGCCCCGTGCCGACCGCGGCGACACGCCGGCACCGCCCGCGGCGGCTGGACGTGAGGCCCCGGCGAAACCCGCCTTGAACGCCGGGTGATCGGCCTGTTGAAAGACTAGCAGGAAGAATCGGGGCCGCTCTTCGTGCGGCTCCGGAGAGGGGCCGGCCAGGCGGTCAGCGTGATCGGCTTCGCGGTCCCGGGCGCCGCACCTGATGGCCGCCGCGGCGGGGTACGGCGTCCTTGCGGCGCCGCGCCGCCGCTTGGGCGCCGCCTGTCCCGGCGGGCTGGAAGCTGGGGACCAGGTGGCGCTTGCCGTTGCCGATCAGGTCGGCGCGGCCCATGCGCTTGAGGGCCTCGCGCAGCAGCG
>CAZMMH010000106.1:476-7498 GCA_964567315.1 uncultured Gammaproteobacteria bacterium | reverse complement strand
CGGTGGTGGAGCTGTTCACCTCCCACGGCTGCAGCAGCTGCCCGCCGGCCGACGCTTGGCTGCGCCATTTCACCGCCGACCCCGGCCTGTGGCGCCGGGTGGTGCCGCTGGCCTTTCACGTGGACTACTGGGACTCCCTCGGCTGGCCCGACCGCTTCGCCAGCCCGGCCAACTCCGGCCGCCAGCAGGCCTACCGCCTGGGCGGAGGGGTGGCCACAGTGTATACGCCGGGCTTCGTGGTCAACGGCCGGGAGTGGCGCGGCTGGTTCCACGGCGCCGCCTTCGATCCGGCGCCCGGGCCCAGGGTGGGCCGGCTAAGCTTCGATCTGGCCGCCGACGGCGCCGCCACCCTCCGCTTCGACGGTCCCCGCCGCCCCTCGCTGGTGGCCCATCTGGCCCTGCTCGGTTTCGGCCTGAGCAGCCGCATCGGCGGTGGTGAGAATCAGGGGCGGACCCTGCGCGAGGACTTCGTGGTGCTGGGTCGGACCCTGGCAGCGGCGCCGGGCGCGGACGGCGCCTGGCACCTGCACCTGCCCAAGGCGGTCGCGCCGGCCCCGCGCCATGCGCTGGTGGCCTGGCTCAGCGATGGCGCCGCGCCGACGCCGCTGCAGGCGGTGGGCGGCTGGCTGCCGCGCTGAACTAGGCGGCGTCGCGCCGGCCCAGGCGGGCCAGCGGGTCCTGGCGGTAGAAGAGTTTCAGTTGGCGGTAGACGTCGGGCCAGACGCCGGCGACCTGCTGCGGCTGCTCGAAGAAGGCCTCGCTGACCACGGCGAAGAACTCCTCGGGGGCCTCCGCGGCGTAGGGGTCGACCGGCGTCGGCGCGCCGGCCTCGTCCAGCCGGGTGAGGGCGTCGAAGGCCCGGCCGAAGGCGTTGCTCCAGTCCTCCGATGACATGCCGGCGTGCAGCCGGGGCCGGCCGTTGAGGGCACCGTCGGAGAGGTCGAGCTTGTGCGCCAGCTCGTGGATCACCACGTTGTAACCGTCCAGGGCGGTGCCGCTCTCCACGTCGGCCCAGGAGAGGATCAGCGGGCCCCGCTCCCAGGACTCGCCGCTGCGCGCCTCGCGGATGTGGTGCACCACGCCGGCCTCGTCCACCTGCTCGAAGTCGCTGACGAACGCGTCCGGGTAGAGCACCACCGAGGACCAGCCGCGGTACCAGTCCAGGTCCAGCCCGAGCACGGGCAACGCGGCCTGCAGGGCGATCAGCACGGACATCTCCTCCGTGAGCTCGAGCCCGTGGGTCGGCTCCAGGGACTTGCTATGCAGAAACAGGGTCGCCTGCTCGCGCAGGCGGCCGAGTTGCGCCGCGTCGAGGCCGGCGAGCAGGGGCAGGCGCGCGATGGCCTCGCGCCAGACGCGGTCGCTGATGGTCGAGCGCTGCAGGATGCGCCGGCGGCGCCAGTGACGGAAGCTCCACATGGACGGATTCTAGTCCCGCGTGTGTTACTGCGCTGCGATTGTCTTCGTCCGCGACGGCCGGCGGGATTCGGCTATCCTTGCCGCTCCCGACGAACGCGGAGTCCGATCCTTGCAGTGGTTCCCCCTCTCCCTGCTGTGCGCCCTGAGCCTGGCCTCGGCCGACGCCGCGACCAAGCGGCTGCTAAGCGGGTACAACGCCCGCGAGCTGGTGCTGGTGCGCTTCGCCGTGCCCGGGCTGCTGCTGCTGCCCCTGGCCTGGTGGCTGCCGTTGCCGCCGGTGCCGCTGGCGTTCTGGGGGTGGATGGCGGTGCTGGTGCCGCTGGAGCTGGTGGCGATGCTGCTCTACATGCTGGCGATCCGCGACGCGCCCCTGCACCTGACCCTGCCCTATCTCGCCTTCACCCCGGTGTTCAACGTGCTGACCGCCTGGCTGGTGCTGGGCGAGACGGTGTCGCCGCGGGGCCTGGCGGGCATCCTGCTGGTGGTGGCGGGCGCCTATCTGCTCAACGCCCAGCACCTGCGCAGCGGCCTGTGGGCGCCCATGCGCGCGGTGCTGACCACCCGCGGTTCGCGCCTGATGCTGGTGGTGGCGGTGATCTACAGCCTCACCTCGGTGTTCGGCAAGGCCGCCATGGCCTACGCCACGCCGCAGAGCTTCGGCGCCTTCTACTACGTGCTGGTGGGCTCGGCCACGGTGTTGGTCTTCGGTCTGGCGCGGCCGCGGGACCTGCGGGTGCTGGGGCGGCGCCCGGCGGCCCACCTGCTGGTCGGGGTGCTGATGGCGCTGATGGTGGTGACCCACTTCCTCGCCATCTCCCTCACCGAAGTCGCCTATATGGTGGCGGTGAAGCGGACCAGTCTGCTGTTCGGTATCGTCTACGGCGCCCTGCTGTTCGGCGAGAGCGGGCTGGGGCGCAATCTGCTGGCCGGCGGGCTGATGGTGGTGGGGGTGGGGTTGATTGTGCTTTGAAGGCAGAAGGATGAAGGCGGGGCGCCGTGGCGCCCGCGCCTTCGCCCCGGCATCTATTTCTTGCTGTTGATGCCCATCGGAGTGTAGACGGGGCACCAGCCCACCAGGCCGGTGACCAGCGGCACGACGCCGATCCAGCCCCAGACGGGCAGCTTGCCCATCGCGGTGAGGGTGATCAGCGCCACGCCGACGACGATGCGAATGATCTTGTCGACGCCACCAACGTTCTGTTTCATGCTCTTCTCCTCTGTCATGCCCGCCGCCGGCCCGCTGGCCACGGTTCGGGCGGAAGCCTGGCGATAACGCGCGAAGCCGCATCGACCATATCACAGCGGCGCGCGGCTGGCAGCGCGGGCGTTTGCCGTGCGGGCGCGGCTGCGGTATTAAATCCAGCAGCGGCCGCCGCAGGCGGTTCACCGGAGGGAGTGCATGGATTCGGAATTCTGGCTCGAGCGCTGGGTGCGCAACGAAATCGGTTTTCACCAGCGTGAGATCAACGCCCACCTGCAGGAGTACTGGGGACGCCTGGGGGTGGTGCCCGGCGGGCGGGTCTTCGTGCCCCTGTGCGGCAAGAGCCGCGACCTGCTCTGGCTGCGCGCCGAGGGTCATGCCGTGGTCGGGGTGGAGGTGAGCCCGCTGGCGGTGGAGGCCTTCTTCCGCGAGAACGAACTCGACGTGCAGATCACCTCCCAGGGGAGCTTCCGGCGCTGGGAGAGCGACGGCCTGGTGATCCTGCAGGGCGATCTGTTCCATCTCAGTGCCGCCGACCTGGCCGACGTTGCCGGGGTCTACGATCGCGCCTCCCTGGTGGCCCTGCCGCCGTCGATGCGCCAGCGCTACGCCACCCATCTGCGCTCCATCCTGCCGCCGCGGGCGGAGAAGCTGCTGGTGACCATGGAGTACGACCAGGCGCAGATGGACGGGCCGCCGTTCGCCGTGGAGCAGGCCGAGGTGGAGGCGCTGTACGGCGACGCCTACACCATCGAGCGGCTCTTCGCGCTCGACGTGTTGGGCGAGAATCAGCGCTTCCGCGAGCGCGGCGTGAGCCGCATGGAGGAGCGGGTCTACCGCCTGGTGCCGCGGGCCGGCTGAGCCTGGACGGCCAGTACCGCCCCGGTTAACCTGCCGGAAAACCCCTCAAGGAAGCTGGCCATGGATCTTGGCATTCGCGACGCCCTCAAGGGCCTTCTCGGCAACCTCCTGGCCGGCCTGCGCCTGGCCTGGTTCCTGCCGTTCCGGATCGATGCCCTGCGGGCCAACCTCGACCAGCTGTTCCTGCTGCTGCTCGCTGGCCTGGCCCTGGAGGTCGGCGTCGACCGCCTGAACGTCGGCGCCGGGGCGCTCTTCTCCCGCTACGCCCTGGCGGCCCACGCTGTCGGCCTGGCCGCCATGTTCGCCGCCGCCTTTCTTATCGGCCACTTCCGGCGCCAGCCCGAGCGGGTGCTGCCCCTGCTGGTGGCCATCGCCGCGACCGCACCGAGCCTGGCCCTGGCCGCGGCCGCCTACGAGTACCGGCTCGTGCCCGCCGATCTCGGCGCCAGCCGGATGCCGATTCTGTGGACCGCCTACGTCGCGTTCGTCCTGTGGCAGGTGGCGGTGATCTTGCGCGCCGTGCGCGCGGCCTTCGGCGTCCGGATCTTCAAGGGGCTGGGCTACGCGGTGGTCTATTCGGCCATCATGGCGGGCAGCCTCTACACCTTCCCCACGCGCAATTTCTGGTACGCGCCGCAGCCCCGGCGGGCACGGATCGACGTGGAGAGCACCTACTACGCCCAGAACCGGCTGCTCGAGCGCGCGTTGGGCGCCCTGGCGGCGCAGCGGCCGGGGGTGAGCGACCTCTACTTCGTCGGCTTCGGCGGCTACGCCGACCAGGGCGTCTTCATGCGCGAGATCGGCTCGGTGCGGACCCTGTTCGACCGCCGCTTCGACACCCGCAAGCGCTCCCTGGTGCTGGTCAACAACCGGCGTACGGTCGCCCGCCTGCCCCTGGCCAACGGCCACAATCTGGCCGGCGCCCTGAAGCGCCTCGGCGGGATCATGGACCCGCGGGAGGACGTGCTGTTCCTCTACCTCACCTCCCACGGCGCACCCGGCGACCTGGCGGTGGACTTTCCGCCCCTCGGCCTCAACGACATCTCGCCCGGCGAGCTGCGGCGAATGCTCGACGCCGCCGGAATCAAGTGGCGGGTGATCGTCATCTCCGCCTGCTACTCCGGCAGCTTCATCGAGGCCCTGCGCGGCCCCGACGCCCTGGTGATCACCGCGGCGGCCCGGGACCGCACCTCCTTCGGCTGCAGCAACCGGGCTGACTACACCTATTTCGGCCGCGCCTACTTCGCGCAGGCGCTGCGCGAGGGCTACTCGTTTACCGCCGCCTTCAGCCGTGCCTCCGCCCTGATCCGGGCGCGCGAGCGGCGCGAGAAGATCACGCCCTCGCGGCCGCAGATGGCGCTCGGCAGCGCCATCGGTGCCAAGCTGGCGCAACTGCAGCGGCGGCTGGCCGCGGCCGGCCAAACGGCGCCGGCCGCCACGCCTGCCTGTGCCAGGCAAGGAGCGGCCGCCGCCTGCCGCCGCTGAAGGCCGAACGCCTAGGGCTTGGTCGGACGGGCGAGCGCGGCGTCGGGTTGCGCGCTGTCGTCCGGCAGCAGGCTGATCTCGACGCGCCGGTTCTTCGCCCGGCCGGCGGCGCTGGTGTTGTCGGCCAGCGGCTGGTACTTGCCGTAGCCCGCCGTCACCAGGCGTTTGGGGTTGACCCCCTGGCCGTACTGCAGGTAGCGCACAATGGCGTTGGCGCGGGCGCTGGAGAGGCCCCAGTTGGAGCCGAAGACCCGCTTCATGGCCGTGCTCAGCGGCAGGTTGTCGGTGTGGCCGGCGACCACGGTCCAGCGCCTGGGGAAGCGTTTCAGCAGCTCCGCCACCTTGGCCAGGATCGCGCTGCCCGCCGGCTGCAGCGCGGACGAGCCGGCTCGGAACAGGTTCCCGTCGCCGATCCGGACCAGGACACCGCCGTCGTCCCGTTCTTCGACCGCCACCCGGCCCGCGGCGATCTGGGGCCCGAGCGCCTGGCGCAGGGCCGCGACCGCCTGCTTCAGCGCCGGGTCGGGCGGCGGGCCCTTGGCCGCCGCGGCGGCCTGCGCCGCCTTGGCCTCCTGGGCCTCCAGGGCGGCGCTCAGCTTGTCCCGCTCCGTCAGAACCTGACTCAGCTTTTCCTGCAGCTGTTCCTGGGTGCTCTGGGTCGCGGCGAGGCTCTGCTGGAGCTGGCCGACCAGGGCCTTGGCCGTAGGCACCAGGGCGGCGTTGCTTTGTGCCGCCGCCAGCTTGCGTTCCAGTTCGGCCTGGTGCGTCCGGGCCGCATCCAGTTCGCGCCGGTAGCGGCCATTGTCCGCTTCGCGCACCTTGAGCAGCCGTTCCGCCCGCTGGGCGCGGCGCAGGTTGTCGCCGGTGGCGCCGGTCTGCACGTAGTACATGGCCCAGCCTCCCGCCGCCACCAGGGCCAGCAGCAGGGTGAAGAGGACGGGCAGGGCGTTGGCGGCGGAGCGTTCGCGGGTATCGTCGGACATCGTCGGGCCTGGGGTTGCCGGGCGGTGAGGTCAGTATACGAAATTGTGCCGCCCCCGCGTTTTGGCGGGAAACGGCCGGGGGCGCCCGGCCTACAATGGGTTATCGGCGGCACGCACCGCACCGCCACCAGTACGAGGAAAATCCATGTTCCGCTTTTTGCAGAAGAGTGTCATGCCCACCGCGGCCGAGGCCCTGCCTGGCCGCGACCAGCCCATGCCGCCGCCGGCCGCCCACTTCGTCAACGGCCATCCTATCGTGCCGCCGTTTCCCGACGGCCTGGGCCGGGCGCTATTCGGCATGGGCTGCTTCTGGGGTGCCGAGCGCCGCTTCTGGAAGATCCCCGGGGTGTATGCGACTGCGGTCGGTTATGCCGCCGGCTTCACCCCCAATCCCACCTACGAGGAGGTCTGCACCGGGCGCACCGGCCACAACGAGGTGGTACTGGTGGTCTATGACCCGGCGGCGGTGAGCTATGCGGAGCTGCTGCAGGCCTTTTGGGAGGCGCACGACCCGACTCAGGGGATGCGCCAGGGCAACGACGTCGGCACCCAGTACCGCTCCGGGATTTACGTCTTCGACGCCGTCCAGCGCGAGGACGCGGAGGCCTCCATGCAGCGGTATCAGGCGGCTCTGAGCGCCGCCGGGCGCGGGACCGTCACCACCGAGATCCTGGAGGCGCCGACCTTCTACTACGCCGAGGAGTACCACCAGCAATACCTGGCCAAGAACCCCGCCGGCTACTGCGGTCTCGGTGGCACCGGCGTGGCCCTGCCCGCCGGCTGAGCGCCTCGCGTCCGGCCCCTGCCCGGGCTATGGTTTTCGGGAACAGCGGGGTGCGCCATGGGGTGCCGGCTTTGTGTCTATCGGGGGGAGGGGCTTGCCGCCTACGGCTTCGGTGCCGGTCATCCGTTCGGCACCGACCGGCATGCCGCCTTCGTCGATGAGCTGGAGCGCCGCGGCCTGCCGCAGGGCGCCTGCTACCGCGAGCCGGTGTCCGCCGGCGTGGAAACCCTGGAGTGGTTCCACGATCATGCCTACGTCGAGCGAGTGCGTGCGCAGTCGGTGAACGGCG
>CAZMMH010000106.1:0-466 GCA_964567315.1 uncultured Gammaproteobacteria bacterium | reverse complement strand
GACTACGGCGACACGCCGGCCTTCCGCGGCGTGTACGAGGCGGCCGCCACGGTGGTGGGCAGCGCCGTGGACGCGGTGGAGCGGATCCTCGACGGCGAATGCCGCCGCGCCTTCGTGCCCATCGCCGGCCTTCACCACGCCCGCCGCGACGGCGCCGCCGGCTTCTGCGTCTTCAACGACTGCGGCGTGGCCATCGAGGCCCTGCGCCGCCGGGGCATCCAGCGGGTCGCCTACGTCGACATCGACGCCCACCATGGCGACGGCGTCTACTACGGCTTCGTCGACGATCCCCAACTCTGCATCGTCGACCTGCATGAAGACGGCCGCTTCCTCTACCCCGGCAGCGGCTCGGTGGACGAGAGCGGCGACGGACCGGCGGCCGGCACCAAGCTCAACGTCCCCCTGCCGCCGGGCGCCGACGACTACGCCTTCCGCCACGTCTGGCAGGCGGCCGAGACCTTCGTCG
>CAZMMH010000105.1:0-7511 GCA_964567315.1 uncultured Gammaproteobacteria bacterium | reverse complement strand
TGTTGGCGTCCTCGACGAACTCCGCCACCGTGGTCAGGTTCATGGACTTGGCCGCCTCGGTGATGGAACGCACCACCGCCTGGTTCTGCTGGTTGCTCGCCAGATGGTGGATGAAGCCGCCGTCGAGCTTCAGCACGTCCACCGGCAGGTGCTTGAGCAGGTTGAAGGAGTTGGGGCTGCGGCCGAAATGCTGCAGCGCGAGTACGCAGCCCAGCTCCTTGAGCTGCTGCATCACCGGCCGCGCGGCCTTGATGTGGCTGTCGGCGTCGCTCTCGTCCACCTCGATGGTGACCGCATCGCCGTTGACCTGCGAGCGCTGCAGGCATTCGCGGACCCAGCCGACGCTGGTATCGTCCGTCAGCGAGCTCCCGGAGAGCTTGATGTAGAAGCGGGTCTTGTGTCCGCCGCGCCGCTGCTCGGCGATCACCTTGATCGCGTTGGCGATCACCCAGCGGTCGATCTGTTTGATCAGCCCGCTGCTGATTGCGGCTTTGATGAACATGCCCGGCATGATCTCGTTGTTCTGCTTGTCGATCATGCGCACCAGCACCTCGTAGTTCTCGCCCTTGTCGCCGTGCAGGCTGACGATGGGCTGGAACACCAGGCGGAAACGGTTCTCCTTCAGGGCGCGGCTGATCTCGGCCAGCCAGACCTCGTCCCGCTGCTCCTCGGCGCTGCGGTCGGCGATCGGGTTGTGCATGCGCACCTTGTTGCCGCCGTCCTTGCCGGCCATGCCGCGGGCCAGGTCGGCATGGCCGACCGCCTCCTGGGCGCTCTCGGTATGTTCGTCGATCAGGCAGGCGCCGATGCTGACGGTGACGGTTGCCGAGCGGCCGTTGGCCTCGAACACGTGATCGGCGATGTTCTGGCGCAGGCTCTCGGCCAGCCCGGCAGTCTCCGGCTCCTCGGCGTCGTTGAGCAGCAGGGCGAAGGTGTTGTCGCCGAAACGTGCCACCACGTGGGCTTCGGCCACGTTGTCGCGCAACAGGGCCGCAAGCTGTGCCAGCACTTGGTCGGCGGCGCCGATGCCGACGCGGTCGACCAACTGCTTGAAGCCGTCCACCTCCACCAGCAGCATGCTGGCGGCGCCTTCGCTGCTGCGCAGATTGTCCAGGGTGAGCTCCAGCTCCTTGAGGAAATACTGGCGGTTGGACAGGCCGGTGAGCGGGTCCTGGGTGCTCAGGTACTTGATCTTGTCCTCCAGCCCTTCGTCGTGCGGCGGGTCGCGGAACACCACCTGGGTGCAGGGCTCGCCGTCGATGCTGGCCGGGGAGAATTCCACGATGGTGCGGAAGGCGCCGCCGTCGGACTTGAGCCCCTCCAGCTCCACCTGTTCCGTCGGCATGTCGCCGCGGGCCAGTCCGCGCAGCAGCTCCTTCATCTGCGCCCGGCCATCGGCCGCGATCAGGTCCATGATCGGCATGCCTTCCAGCTCGTCGCGGTCGGCGTAGCCGAAGCGTTCCAGATAGGCGGTATTGGCGTAGATGTGCATGCCGTCGTGAACGTAGGCGATGGCGTCGCGGGAGCTGTCGAGCAGGGTGTGGCAGCGCCTTTCGCTCTCCCGGTAGGCGCTGGTGTAGCGCTCCAGCTCGCGCCGGGCCTTCACGTGGCGCAGTTCGCGCGCGGCGGCCAGCTGGAAGTGGCGCTCGGCGTCCCGCTCCACCAGGTCGCAGGCGCCGGCCTCGAGCGCGGCGGTGATCTTGGGTTCGTTGGCCTCGTTGGCCACGATCAGGACCGGCGTCGTGGGGTCGACCGCATGTGTCGCCTCGATCGCCTGCCGCGTGGTCAGGGCCTCGAGCTCCTCGGCACAGATCACCAAATGAAAGGACTGCGCCGCGAGCGCGGCCTCGAGGTCCTCGCGGTCCTCGACCCGTTGTTCGCGAATGGCGAAGCCGGCGTCCTTCAGCGCGCTGACCATGCGGTCGGCTTCGTTGAAGGAGGCCTCCGCCACCAGAACGTGAATGATCTCTTTACCCGCCATGGTACGTCCCCTCATCCCCGCGTCGCCGTATCTGCCGACGGTCGCTTGACTGCATTTTAGTGTTTGCAGGCAGGGCCTTGCAGTCGAATGCTAGCGTATATGCCCAGGAGATGAAACCGCACGCCGCGGTCTCCCTGGGCTCTGCTACGCTAGGTCTTAATAAGCGGTGATGGCGGATGGTGGAGGTGAGCAATGGACGAGATCGTTGTGCGGCCCGAGCGTGGCGATGACTTCAGGGCGATCGAGGTGGTCAACCTGAGCGCCTTCGAGTGCGACACCGAGGTGGCCTTCATCGGCGCCATGCGCGCCTCGCCCGCCTTCGTCGCCGAACTGGCCCTGGTGGCGGAGTGGCGCGGCCGGATCGTCGGCCATCTGATGCTGACCAGGGCGACCCTGGTGAAGGAGGACGGTCCCCACGAGATCCTGGCGCTGGCGCCGCTTTCGGTGGTTCCTTCGCAATCCCACCGCGGGATCGGTTCGGCCCTGGTGCAGGAGGCCCTGGCGCGCGCCCGCGAACTCGGCTATCCGGCCGTGGTGGAGGTGGGGCAGCCGGAGTTCTTCGGCCGTATGGGTTTTCGTCCGGCGGCGGAGCTGGGCATCCATTGCCAGATGCGGGTGCGCGAGGAGAACGTTACCGCACTGGAACTCGCCGACGGCAGCCTGGCCGATGGTGGCACGGTACACCTGGCGCCACTGTTCGAGAGCCTCTGCTGAGGCGTCCGGCGCGGGCCTCAAAGAGAGGAAAAGAGCGAGTCGATGTCGAGGCTGGCGCCGCTCTCCGCCGCCTGGCCGACGCGCCGGGCCTCCAGCGGCTCGAAGTCGAATTGGGTGAAGAAGCCGGTGTTTTCCAGGATTTCGCCCAAGCGCACGGTCAGTTCGTGTTCGCCCTGCAGGATTTTCACGTGGTCGTCGCTGCGGAGCTGGTAGGCCGGCGTCAGCAGGGCCGAGAACTGGTTATTGGCGCGGTTTTCCGGAATCAGCAGGCAGCGGGCGCGGGCCGCCTGCATGCCCGCGCCGCCACGGCGTTCCACCACCACCGGGAAGATGCTGGGCGCCAGCATTTCGACCCCGATGCGCAGTCCCTCCTTGGCGTTGTAGCGCATCCAGCGCACCACGCCGACACCCCATTCGGCCATCTCCTGGTCGTCGGTGTTGCGTACACCGACCAGTTCACCGACCTTGGCGGGAGAGGAGTCGTCTTCGCGCCAGAGCAGGCAGTAACCGCCCGAACTGACGTTGACCATGCGCCAGGTCTGCACCGGCGGCGGCCGGGAAGCCGCTGCCGCCTTCGCCTCTCTGGCTTCTGCAGGTTTGCGCGCGGCCGGCGAGGTGGCACCGAAGATGCGCGCCAGTTCGTCCTGGCTCATGTCGTAGGCGCCGCCGGTGACTGCGCGTTCGCCAACCGGTGGCGGGGCGTCGCCGGGGACGTCGAAGCGCGCGCGGCCATCGCTGAAGCGTTCCGCTGCATCATTGGCGTCGCCGCCGCTGATCAACTGGTAGACGCTGGTGAGGCCGGTCGCGGCCTGCACGTTGCTGCTGACATTGAGACGCTTGTTGGCCCGCTGCGGGCTGACCGCCCAGGCCAGGGCCAGACGGCGCAGGAGGTCGCGCCTCATCGCTTCGCGGTCGAAGACCCCGGTGGTGGTCGCCGGGTCCTCTTCCGGCAGCTGGCTGCGCAGGTGGGTCGCCAGTTCTTCGGTGTCGAGCATGCGCAGCAGCTGAGTTTGTTCGGCGCCCTCCAGCATATGCCGGTAGGTGGGGGCGTAGTCGCCGTTCATTTGGGTCAGAAAGATCGCCGCCTCGGCGCCGGCGTCGCCCGGTTTGTGGAGGCGGACCAGATCCACCCACTCCTCCAGCCACTCCTTGACCCGATCGACTTCGCCCTGGTGCAGACGGTAGGGGCAGGCCAGGGAGAGCAGCAGGCTGCCCTTGTACAGCTGCTCGATGCTGATGCTCTTGCGGTGTTTGAGCGTTTCGTCGCGTATCGGCAGGGTGCTGAGGCTGCTCTGCTCCGCGAACAGGAACAGCTGATGCAGTTCCCGCCAGGTGTTGTCGGGGAAATGGGCGTAGATCTGGTAGGCGTGCAGCTGGATCGAATCCAGGTAGCGCATGTTGCGGAATACGGCGGTGGCCAGCATATGCTTCTCGATCCGTTTGCCGGCCCCCTGCAAACAGGCATGGATCACCGCCTTGTAGCCGGTCGCCATGGCGATCAGCAGCTCCTGCAGCACCGCCACCACGCGCAGGTTTTTCTCCCCGAGGGGCAGCGGCCGCCCGACAAAGTGGCGTTGCAGGGTCTCCGTGATGGCGTCGATGGCGGGGTGGAACAGCTCCAGGACGCGGAAACGGTCCGCGGGGGCAAGCACCAGCCCGTTGAGCTCCGTCAGGGCGCGGAACACCATGCGGGTGGTTTCGCCCGTGTTGCCCTTGGGCAAGGCCTCGAGCCAGGCGCCTACCTGCTTGGCCCGGGTGTCGAACGACTGGGCGTCGGGTTCCCTCTGCGGCGGAAGCCGGTACTTGGAGTCACTGCCGGTGGTCGTCACCTTCCTGGGTCTCCTCCCCGACGCGCCGGTTGCCGCCGCGGGTATTGTGGTTCGCTACGGCTCAAAGTATAGGAACAAGGTCGTTGAAGTCGAGGGCAGCCGGTATTTCCCCGTCCTCAGGCGCCGGCTCCTTCCAGGGGGGTCTTGCAGGGCCTGCCCTGCTCCTCTCGGACCAGGCGCGGCACCAGGTACCCGGGCAGCCGCATCCGCAGCTCCTGAAGCAGGCCGAGCGCCGTAGCCGGCGCCACCTCGAAATGGGCGGCGCCCGCGACCCGGTCGAGCTGGTGCAGGTAGTAGGGCAGTACGCCGTTACGGAACAGGGTTTCGCTCAACGCGGCCAGGGTCTCCACGCGGTCGTTGACCCCCCGCAGCAGCACCGCCTGGTTCAACAGGGTGACACCCGCTGCGGCGAGACCTTGCAGCACTTCGCCGACCTCGGCATCGAACTCCTGCGGATGGTTGGCATGGATCACCATCACGCCGCGCAGCCGGCCGTTGCCGAGCAGCCGGCACAGCTCGTCGTCGATCCGCGACGGCAGCACCACCGGCAGGCGGCTGTGGATCCGCAGCCGCTCCAGCTGGGGGATCGCCGCCAACTGCTCCAGCCACTCCGCCAGGCGCGGGTTGGAGAGCAGCAGCGGGTCGCCGCCGCTGAGGATCACCTCGCTGATCTCGGGGCTGCGGCGCAGCTGGGCGACCAGGGCGGCCCGTTGTGCGCTGTCGGGAACGTTGTCGGCATAGGGGAAATGGCGCCGGAAGCAGTAGCGGCAGTGGACCGCGCAGGTGCCTGCGGCCACCACCAGCGCCCGCCCGTGGTACTTGTGGATCAGGCCGGTGCCGGCGGTGGCCGGGAGGTCGCCCACCGGGTCGGCCACGAAGCCTTCCGCGGGCAGCGTCTCCTCGGCCAGCGGCAGCACCTGGCGCAGCAGCGGATCTCCGGGGTCGCCGCGGCGCATGCGGCGGAGAAAGGCATGGGGTACCCGCAGGGGGAAATCCGCGGCCGCCGCCCGGGCACCGGGCAGCAGCTCCGGCGGCAGCTCCAGCAGGCGCAGCAGCTCGGCGGGGTCGCGTATGGCGGCGGCCAGTTCGCCCTGCCATGCCGGCACGGATCGCGGTATCATACGCGGCTCAACGAGTTTCACATTCAACCCAGTTCGGACGAAGTCTAGCGATGGCGACCTACAGCACCAACGAGTTCAAGCGCGGCCTCAAGGTCATGATGGATGGCGATCCGTGCGCCATCATTGAAAACGAGTTCGTGAAGCCCGGCAAGGGCCAGGCCTTCAACCGGGTAAAACTGCGCAACCTGAAGACCGGCCGTGTGGTCGAACGGACCTTCAAGTCGGGCGAGTCCATCGAGGCCGCCGACGTGATGGATACCGAGATGCAGTACCTCTACAACGACGGCGAGCAGTGGCACTTCATGCATCCCGAGACCTTCGAGCAGATCGGCGCCGACGCCAATGCGGTGGGCGACGAGGCGAAGTGGCTGAAGGAGCAGGACATGTGCACCGTCACCCTGTGGAACGGCGTGCCGATCAGCGTGACCCCGCCGAATCACGTGGTCCTGCCGGTGGTCGAGACCGACCCGGGCATCCGTGGCGACACCGCCACCGGTGGCACCAAGCCGGCGACCCTGGAGGGTGGCGGCGTGGTCCAGGTGCCGCTGTTCATCGAGACGGGCGACCTGCTCAAGGTCGACACCCGCACCTCCAGCTACATCTCCCGCGCCAAGGACTGACGTCTCCGGCGGGTACCGCGGTGCCCGCCGGATTCCCCGTCACGTGAACGATACCCCCTGGCGGCCCACGGCGAGCCTCGAGCGCCTGCGCCTGCGTGCCGGGCTGCGCGAGCGCCTGCGTGCCTTCTTCCATGCCCGTGGGGTGCTGGAGGTGGAGACGCCCGCCCTGGCGGCCGCCGGCACCGTCGACCCGCACATCGAGAGCTTCGCCACCCGCTTCGACGGCCCGGGCGGGGCCCGCAATCTCTGGCTGCAGACCTCGCCCGAATTCGCCATGAAGCGGCTGCTGACCGCCGGCAGCGGCCCCATCTGGCAGCTCTGTCACGTTTTCCGCAACGGCGAGGCGGGGCGGCGCCACAACCCCGAATTCGCCATGCTGGAGTGGTACCGCCCGGGCCTTGACCATTACGCGCTGGCCGAGGAGGTCGCGGAACTGGTGGCGGAACTCCTGGCCGGCCACGTCACCGTCGGCGAGCCGCGGCGCCGGTCCTACCGGGAGCTGTTTCTCGAACACCTGGCACTCGACCCGGGCACCGCCCCCGCGCCCGAGCTGGTCGCCTGTGCCGGCCGCCACGGCATCGACGCGGCCGGTCTCGAGCTCGACCGCGACGGCTGGCTCGACCTGCTGCTCAGCCACCTGATCGAGCCGCAACTGGGGCGCGGCCGGCTGGATATCGTCCACGACTTTCCCGCCTCCCAGGCGGCCCTGGCCCGGGTCCGTGACGGGAAGCCGCCGGTGGCCGAGCGCTTCGAGGTCTACCTGGAGGGGATGGAACTGGCCAACGGCTTTCACGAACTGAGCGACGCCGCCGAGCAGGCCCGGCGCTTCGAGGCGGAACACGCCGCGCGGGCCGCTGCCGGCCTGCCCGAGGTGGCGATCGACCGCCGGCTGCTCGCCGCCCTGGCGGCGGGCCTGCCCGGCTGTGCCGGCGTAGCCCTGGGCTTCGACCGCCTGGTGATGGTGGCGGCGGGGGTGGAGACGATCGGGGAGGTCACCGCGTTTCCGTTTGATCGGGTGTGAAAGGCAAGGCAGAAGGATGAAGGGCGGGGCGGTGGCAGGGCCTCGTGGGAGCGGCCGCCTGGCCGCGGATGGCGGAGGTCACTGAGGCGCTGATTCGCGGGCAGGCGCCCGCTCCCACAGTGTTTCGGTAGGCCTGATCGGGATTGACGGCACGAGGCGGCCGAATATCCTTTTTCTGCCTTCTGCCTTCTGCCTTCTGCCTTCTGCCTTCTGCCTTCTGCCTTC
>CAZMMH010000104.1:2840-7541 GCA_964567315.1 uncultured Gammaproteobacteria bacterium | reverse complement strand
CCGGCTTGACCATCAGGTGCACGTCGATCGGTGCGGTCACGCCGTGCTTGCGCAGGGCCTCGCAGACCAGCGGGCCGATGGTCAGGTTGGGCACGTAATGGTTGTCCATCACATCGAAGTGCACGATGTCCGCGCCCGCCTTCAGCACCTGGTCCACCTCTTCACCCAGGCGGGCGAAATCGGCGGAAAGAATCGAAGGAGCAATCAGGTTTTGAGCCATGACAATCGCCTCTCTTGGTCTGTGGTCTTTGCGCCGCCCATGCATGGGGGCCCCAGAATCGAACGGGAGACTCTACCCGATCAGCGGCGATTTTTCAGCTTTTCCCACACCCTGGCACTTCCTATACTGAAACTCCCCAGTCCGCCGGTTCGCCATGAAACCCCTGCTGCTACCGTTGCTCCTTCTGCTCCTGCCCTGCCTCGCGGTTGCCGCGCCCGCGGCACCGTCGGCCGGCACCGCCACCGCGGCCAAGTCCTCGCCGCTGCCGGACAAGTCCGACCCGGCCACGGAGGAGAAGTGGGCCGCTGCGGTGAGCAAGGGCCTCAAGGTCGGCAAGGCGGTCCGGCTCAAGGCGGCGGGACACGAGGTCTTCGCCCTCTACACTGCCGAGACCCTCGGCAAGCGCCTCGGCGGGGTAATCCTGCTGCACGACGCCGGCGAGCACCCGGACTGGCCAGAAGTGATCCACCCTCTGCGGGTGGAACTGCCGCGGCGCGGCTTCGACACCCTGTCGGTGCAGATGCCGGTGCTGCCGGACGGGCACCCGATCCGGGACTACGCCGGCCTGTTCGGTCTCGCCGACCAGCGTATCGCCGCCGCGGTGAGCTACCTGCGCGGCAAGGGGGTCGACCACATCACCCTGGTCGGCTACGGCCTCGGCGCGCTGATGGGCGCCAACTACCTGGCCCAGGCGCCCCACCGGGAGATCCTGGCCTTCGCCGCCATCGGCATGCCGGTCTACCCCGAACAGGACCCGCACCTGGACGGGGCCCGACTGCTGCAAAGGCTGGAACTGCCGGTCTTCGACCTCTACGGCGACCGCGATTACGACGCCGTGGTCGATACCGCCGGCGAGCGCCGCACGGCGGCGGCGCAGGCCCAGAAGGACGCGGCGGCCAAAGCCAAGAAGAGCGCGGAGCCGCACATCGCCGAGGGCCTCACCGCCGTCGGTGTGGCCACCAAGATCCCCACGGACAAACTGCCGCCGCGCAACCCCAACAACCTGCCGTTGTATCGCCAGGTCGACGTCGCCGGCGCCGACCACGGCTTCCACTCCCAGGAAGGCGTCCTGGTGACCTGGATTTACGGCTGGATCAAGCGCTACACCCTTCCCCAACAGTTCTGAACCAGGACCGCCCATGACCCATCTCAACCTTGCCTTGGCCCTCGCCGTCACCCTCCACCTGCTTGCCGCCGTGATCTGGGTGGGTGGCATGTTCTTCGCCCACATGGTGCTGCGGCCCAGCGCCGCGAGCCTGCTCGAGCCGCCGCAACGGCTGTCCCTGTGGGCCGGCGTCTTCGGCCGTTTCTTTCCCTGGGTCTGGCTCTGCGTCGCCCTGCTGCTGGGTAGCGGGTTGTGGCTGCTGCTCGGACCTTTCTTGGGTGGAATGGCCCACGCGCGCCCCTACGTGCACGCCATGTTCGGGCTCGGCCTGCTGATGATGCTGCTGTTCGCCTACGTCTATTTCATACCCTACCCCGGCCTGCGGCGCGCGGTGGCCGCCCAGACCTGGGCCGAGGCGGGAAGCCACCTGGCACGGATCCGGCTGATCGTGACGGTCAACCTGGTGCTGGGGCTGGTGACGTCGGCGGTAGCGGTTGGGGGAAGGTATTTGTGATGAATCGTTAACTCGTTGATTCGTTAATTCGTTGACACGTCCATTGGGCATGCCTCCCCAAATTAACGAATCAACGAATTAACGAGTTAACGGACCTTCACTTCATCCCGCGGCTCTGCTTGATCTGCTCGTAGGCGGCCTTGATCTCCTGGGTCTTCTCGGTGGCCAGGCGCACCATCTCCTCGGGCAGCCCCTTGGAGACCAGTTTGTCGGGATGGTGCTGGTTCATCATTCGGCGATAGGCCCTCTTCACCTCGGCGTCGCCGGCCTCCGCCGACACCCCCAGCATCTTGTAGGCCTCCACCAGCAGGTCGCGGGAGGGCGGCGGCTGGTAGCCGCCGCGACCGGCGCCTGCCCCCGCCCCGCCGGCAAAGTTGCGCGCGGCGTAGAGCATGGCCACCATCATCTCGAAATCGCGGCGGCTGACGCCGAGGCGCTCGAACACGTGCAGCAGCAGCCGCTGCTCCGCCTCGTCCAGATGGCCGTCGGCCAGGGCGGCCTGGACCTGGATCTCCAGGAACATCCGCACCAGGTTGAATCGGCGCCCGCACTCCCGGCGGAACTGCTCGAGGGCCTCGTCCAGCGGGAACCCGGGGGCCTTGCCCTGGTTGAACAGTTCGATCGCCAGCCGCCGCTTATCGTCGGTCAGCGACATGCGATCCATCACCGCCCGGGCAAAGGCGATCTCGTGCTCGCTGACCCGGCCATCAGCCTTGGCCAAGTGACCCATCACGCTGAAGGTGGCGGTGAAGAAGACGGTCTGGATCCGCTCGTGGTGGCCCAGGCCATCGCCGCCCTGGCGGTTGGCCTCGATGCCACGGTCGAAACTGTGCCCGAGGGCGGTGCCCAGGAGCGCACCCAACGGGCCCCCGAGCATCCAGCCGAATGTGCCGCCGATCAGCTTGCCCCACCAACTCATCTTGCCGTCTCCGTCTTGCCTAAACCGAATGCAGCAACAGCAGACCCACCCCGCCGCAGGCGACGCTGCCCAGCAGCGGCAGTCCGGCGCGCAGGCCCAGCGCCCGCCCGCCGATGCCGAGGGCCAGCCCGCCCTTGACCGCGGTATTGGTCATCGCCGCCAGAACGATGCCGCGCACCGCCACCTCCGGTGCCAGTTGGCCGTGGGAGAGGTTGGCGAGGGACAGGGTGATGGCATCCACGTCGCCGACCCCGGAGGCTACCGACAACAGGTAGATACCGGCGTCCCCCAGCCAGAGGCTGGCGGCCTTGGAGAGCAGCACGATCAGCGCCAGCAGCAGGCCGAACTTAAGCGCCGGCGCCAGCTGGAACGGGTTGGAGAGCGCCGGCTCCTCGGCCACCAGGCCGCGATCCATCCCCCGCCACAGCCACAACGCGCTGCCATAGGCGGCCACGGCCATCAGCCCCACCGGCAGCGCCAGCGGCGGCAACAACTGCGGGTTGACCACCGCCACCTCCACCAGCATCCGCGGCAACATGGTACCGCAGGCCACCAGCACCCCCACCGCGAGCACCGGCACCAAATGGGTGCCGCGGCCCATGCGCGAAAAGGTCAGGGTCACCGCGGTGCTGGAGGCCAGCCCGCCGAACAACCCGGTCAGCAGGATGCCGCGGCCTGCGCCGGCGACCTTCATGGCGGCATAGCCGGCGAACGACAACGCCGCAATCAGCACCACCATCCACCAAAGCTGGAATGGGTTGAGCACCTGCCAGGGGCCGAGGCCGTGGTTGGGCAGCACCGGCAACACGACAACCGAGATCAGCAGCAGCTTGAGCGCGCCGTAGAGCTCGGCCGGCTCGATCCGCCGCAACCAGCGGTGCAGCAACGGCTTGAGGCTGAGCAGGCTCGCCGTGACCACCGCACCGGCGGCGGCCACCGCCTCAAAGCCACTCACCGCGAGGGCGCCGAGGGCGAAGGTGACCAGGCTGGCGACCACGGTGGTGACCCCGTAGTCACGATCGACCCGGCTGCCGATCACATGGGCAACGATCATCAGCACCGCGTAGGCGACAAAGGCGAAACCGAGCAGCTGCGCGCCGAACTGGTCGGCAAGCATCGCCCACAGTCCGCCGAGCAGACCGGCGAGGCCGAAGGTGCGGATGCCGGCGACACGTCCGCCCTCGTGCTGGGCGCGTTCGTGCCAGCCGCGCTCGGCACCGATCAGCAGACCGACCGCCAGGGCCAGGGCAAGACGAGTAAAGAGTTCCATATCCCTACGCAACCATCCGGGGCGTCCAGTTTACCTCAGGCGGGACACCGGCCGCGGCCCCTTGGTGGAGGCCGCACGAGGGCGTATATTTCCGCCGCCGACAGCGGCTCCGATCCCTCGCCTGCCGTGCAGCACGCCGCCTTACGCCAGGACCTCCGCGCCTTTGTGGAGTTCCCATAACCGACGACACCCCAGACCGTTTCGCACAGATCGCCGAGCAACTGGCTGACCGCGGTTGTGCGGTCCAGCCCGACTGCATCACCCCGGAGGAGCGTCGAGCCCCGGCCGACGCGAGCCTGCATTTGTGAGAAACGGCTGTTTCCGGCACGCGGGCATCGGTCGCGGCGCCTCCTTCGAGGTCCGCAACGACCACGTCCCGTGGCTCGACCCGGCGCAGGCGACACCGGCCCAGCAGCGTGACCTGTCGGCACGTTGACCCGTTCCGCGGCATCGGTCTGCGCACGGTCACCTGCGCGCTCTCCGCAACGACTGGCGGACGGTGGACGACGGCGCCCAAATGCGCCTCTACCTCGACAACACATGCCGCGAACATGTGGACGTGTCGCCCCTGGACGGCACCCTGGTGAGCTTTCTCAGCACCGACTGCTACCACGAGGTGCTACCGGCCCGCCGGCCGAGGCCGAGCCTGACGGGCTGGTTCAAGACGCGGGCA
>CAZMMH010000104.1:0-2740 GCA_964567315.1 uncultured Gammaproteobacteria bacterium | reverse complement strand
CATGACTCCGAAACCGCCCGGTCGGGGCAAAAAAAAGCGGCCCAGGGGAGGACCGCCAAGTGCCGGCTGAGGACCGGCAAACACCAGAGGAGTTGAACGACTACCCGCTGGATGGGAGGATGCGGCGGGAAGCGACCGCCGCATGTGGACAGGTTACATGGGGATGCTGAACGCTCGCTTAATCCGGTGCGGCGGCGCGGCGGCGCGGCCCGGCAGTCACCATGGGCGACGTTGACCCATATCAACGCCGCCGGCCCACGGGCTTGGCATACTTCGGCGACCCCGATGCTACCGCTGGAGCCACCATGCAGCCACCACTGGAGCCCCTCAGGCGCGTCCTGCAACACCTGCCCGCCCGTCTGCACGCGGAATTGCTCGGACACACCTGCAACCTGCTGCTGAAGGGCCAGTGGATCGCCGAGCGGCTCGACGAGTTGGAAGGAAAGCGTGTCTGCCTCGCGGTACTCGATGCCGGCACCGAGCTTCGTTTCGCCATCCGTGGCCGGCGCCTGTGCCCGTCCGGGTCCGATGGCCGCTGGGACGTGCGCATCGGCGGCCGTCTGGAAGACCTCTGGCATCTGCTGGTGCGCGCTGAGGACCCGGACACGCTGTTCTTCAATCGTCGCCTGACCCTAGAGGGCGACACCAACACCGGGCTCTACATCAAGAACCTGCTGGACGCGCTGGAATTCGACGGCAGCGCCCACCTAAGCGCCGTTCTGGGCCCGCGCGTGGGCGGGCAGGCGGAACATCTGTTGCGCCGTATCGGGTTGGGGCGGGACCTCAGTCGCGCTTTCGCACCGCCCCGCTTCTGAGCTGCGCGGCCGGTGGCCGCCCCGACACCAGCACGCCGCCGCACGGCCTCAATAGTTGTAGGAGACCCCGAAGTTGAGGTTCACATGCCGCGTCTTGCTGTACGGTTCGTAGCTAGTATCGCTCCGAATCGACGATTCGCCGTACTTGTACCAGGTGCCCGAAACGTTGGCACTCAAGTGCATTTCGGGCATCACCGCATAGTCCAAACCGACGCCGGCATGCATCCACGGCTTGCTACCCAAACCGTACCCCACGCCCCCGGTATCCATTTTCGGATTCACGGTAGAGCCGTAGGCACCGTCAATGCTGAACACCGTGCGAGGCGTGACGACGACATTGGCCGCAAAGTCCAGCGCCGCATGCTGGTGCCTGTAGGTCTCCGTGTAGCCGTGGGCTCCACCCTTATCGAGGTCGCGTATCCATTCGTTGTAGCCGTACTCGATACTGGGAATGAAGGCGAAACGACCGCTGCCGAAGGCGTAGCCAACGTTGAAATCGAGCGATGAGATCTTGTTGCCGGTCGTGGAGTTGTACGGCGTACCATCCATCAACGCACCGTGGTAGTCGTCGTCGCCCTTGGTGTAGGCAAGCTTCGCGCTGAACAGGAACGGGATCTCCTTGCCCATCACCGAATAGCCGAGCCCGTAGGTCGGAACGATGGTGCCGTTCTCCTTGTCCGCGACAGTGCCGCCGATGACCTCGCGGTAGTTTTGGCGCATCCCACCGAGGGAGAACGACAGCGAACGGTGTGCCGCCGTAATCGTGGGACTGATGGAAGAGGCGGCATTCACCGTCCCGGCCAGCATGAGGGACGGGACGGCGATCACGACACAAGCTGTCTTTCTCAACATGTCAAACACTCCTTGAAGGACTGCGATTACTGGCCGAAGTTGCGGACCGACACCTGCCGCATGCATCGACGCGGTAGACGCAATGGCATGCGGGGACCGACCGAAACGGCCAACGACTTCAGGAAAACGATCCCCAAGATCAGTGCGCCCCCAAATAGCGCCCGTTTCCGACGCGCCAAGCTCCCAATACTCCTCGGCTCGCGCCAACGGATTTCCCTTATGCGGGAGCAGTTTGGGACGCATTCTTGAGGCTGTCAAGAAGTTGCGAAAACCATGCCGAACGCGATTTCGCCGCCTGCTGCGAAACGCCACGGCCCGCGGAAAACCACGCCGAGGTCGCTGGCTCGACCTCAAGACATCACGGCATGCCGCGCCATGCCGGCACCGCCATACCAGTAGCCGTTGCAGGCGGAAACGTTGAGGCGTGCCTCCAACTCGGCCGCGGCTTCCGCCGCATCGGCGCGGCCATCGACGACGCGACGAAAGGCGGCGACCACGTCTTCCATCTGCCGCGAACGGGGCGAGAGCCGCACGACGTCGACCCCCATGCCGGCCATCTCCGGCAGTGCCGCCAGCAGGTCGCTGACCGCGGCCGACTGGGTCTGGATACCGTTGACCGCGAGAAAATCCCGTTCGTCCTGGGCGCGCAGCAACAGGCCGTCGGGATAGTCGGCGCAGCGCAACTGACAGTCGTCCTTGGGCAGCCCTTCCGCCCGGGCGGTGAAACAGCGGGCGGAAAAGGCCAGGGGCAGGCGGCCGAAGGCGAATACCTCGGTCTCCATTCCCGCCGGCCGCTGACGCTGGAGATCACCCAGGGTCGCCCCAGACAGTTCCACCGGCATCACCCAGCGGCCGGCACCCTGCTCCGCCAGCAGCGCCAGGGTCTCGCCGTTGTAGCAGTTGAGGTGCGGCCCGGCGACGAACGGCCCGGCGCCGGCCAGCAGTTGCACCGCGGCCCAGTCGTTGGCCTCGAGCATGAAACGGCCGTTGTCGGCGATGCGCCGCAGGCCGAGCAGTTCCGACTCCGCCTCGATCAGGGCCAGGCTGGTGAGCACCACCTCCTTGCCCGCCGC
>CAZMMH010000103.1:0-7574 GCA_964567315.1 uncultured Gammaproteobacteria bacterium | reverse complement strand
GCCCACCACCTTCGCGGTCCTTCCAAACCCTGTTGGTTCCAGGTGGACGGACAGAACGTTGATGCCCTGCGGGCGGCTTGATGCGTCCGCCCCGTTTCGCAAAGCGAAACGGTCGAATCCTGGTGGGCCCACCACCTTCGCGGTCCTTCCAAACCCTGTTGGTTCCAGGTGGACGGACAGACCTTTGATGCCCTGCGGGCGGCTTGAAGCGTCCGCCCCGTTTCGCAAAGCGAAACGGTCGAATCCTCGTGGGCCCACCAAATTTCCTGCCTTCGATCACCGGACTTGGTTCCCGGTGGGCCTAAGCACCATTTCGACGCCTTGCGGGCAGCCGAAAGTGTATGCCCCGTTTCGCCCGGCGAAACGGTCGAACCCCGGCACCCCAACTCCCGTTCGCCCCCGCACGCCGACAAACGGCGCCCCCGTACCGACCGGCGGCCGCGCCGACGGACACCGTTCACGGTCCTCAGGCCGGAAATCGGCGAAAATGGAACCCTGCGGCTCAAAACAGCGTCTTGGGAAAATATGGAAACCATCGTGAGTCTCTTCCGTGGCCGGCGCAGTGATCAGTTCGAGGAACTGATCGCGCCGCACATCGAGCATCTCTACCGGCTCGCCTACCGCTTCACCGGCAGCCGCAACGATGCGGAGGACCTGATGCAGGACCTGCTGGTGAAGCTCTACCCGCGCGCCGGCGAGCTGGCACGGGTGGAGGCATTGCGCCCGTGGCTGGCCCGAGCGCTCTACCACCAGTTCATCGACGGGGTCCGCCGCGCGCGGCGCGACCCCCTGAGCGGCAGTGAGGATGAAGAGGCGCTGGCCTCCCATGCCTCATCCCTGCCCGGCGGCGAGCGCCTGCTGGAAACCGCGCAGTTGCGCGACCAGCTGATCGCGGCGCTGACCACCCTCAACGAGGATCAACGGGCCCTGATCACCCTGCACGACGTCGAGGGCTACACCCTGACCGAGCTGGAAGCGGTGCTCGATACCCCGCTGGGCACCCTGAAATCACGCCTGCACCGGGCGCGGGCACGGATGCGCCGGGCCCTTGGCGCCGACCCCCGGACGGAACCCTCCGCCAGCGAAATGCGTCTAGAAAGGCAGGAGAACATGATATGAAATGCGCAGACGCCCACATTCTGTTTGACGAGCTGCTGGACGGCACCCTCGGCCTGCCCCAGCGCGAAAACGTCGAGCAGCACATCGAGGAGTGCCCGGCCTGCCGGCGCGCCCTGGATGACGAGCGTGCGCTGCGCGCAGCCTTGCGCGCCCTGCCGGTGGAGCCGATGCAGCCCGGTTTCGGCGCCCGCGCCCTGGCCAACGCACGCCGGCACCACGCCCGGACCCACCGCCACGGCTTCGTCAGCGGCTTCGCCACGGCGGCCGCGGCCGGCCTGGTGATGTGGCTGGCCGTGGGCGTGATGCGCCCCACGACGGATGCGACGCAGGCCGCTCCAGAACTGGCCCTGGCGGTGAATCAGCCGCGGACGGTCGAGCTCGCCTTCAACGCGCCCCAGGATCTGCACGACGTCACCCTGACCATGGATCTGCCGGCCAACGTGGAGTTGGCAGGTCACCCAGGGAAGCGGACCTTGAGCTGGCGCACCACCCTTGCCCGGGGCGCCAATCTGCTTTCGCTGCCGGTCATCGCCCACGGCGGCAACGGCGGCGAGCTCATCGCGACGCTCAGCTGGGCGGGACAGAAGAAGAGTTTCCACATCCGTGTCGATGTGAACGAACCACACGCCTCCAACTCGACTGCCCCCGGCCGGTCGTCGGAAACGGTCTGAGGCACCACCAAAAGGAAGCATGAAAATGAAGAGAATTCAGCGTGTTCTGCTCGCCGCCGCCCTGGCGTTTGTCCCCCTTATTTCGGCCCAGGCCGCGGGTCTGGACGATGTCACCATGCAGGTGATGGACCTCAAGGAGGATGGCCAGAGCTTCACCAACCGCATCGACCTGCCCGACAGCGCGACGGAAGCCAACGACGGCCTGGAACGGGGCGACAGTGCCGAACACGACGGCAAGGGCATGGAACACGAAGACAGCGCCGACAGCACGGAACAGCGCGACCAGGCCACGGAAGACGCCTCGCAGGACCAGGAGGAGACCCAGCAGGCCACCGAACAGGCGCAGGAAGACGCCCAGCAGGCGACCGAACAGGAGCAGGAAGACGCCAAGCAGGCGACCGAACAGGCACAGGAAGACGCCAAGCAGGCGACTGAACAGGCGCAGGAAGACGCCCAGCAGGCGACCGAGCAGGCGCAGGAAGATGCCCAGCAGGCCAGCGAGGGCTCCGGCAGCGACTGATTGACGGTGTCGGTCGGACACACGCCAACCCACACGGAGAGACCGGCCCAGGCGGCCGGTCTCTCCGTGTGTCGCGCCTGTGCCCGGCGAAGAACAGCGCACTTGATAATTTTCGCCGTACCTACCGGCAAAGGGGCAGATCATGGGTAGAGTCAGCAGTAGCGTCATTGCCGCGGCCTTGGCGCTCGCCGCAACGGGGCCCGTCACCGCGGCGACAACGGACACCGGCAAGCAGGAATTCCGGCACGGGGTAAGCGCCTTCCGGCAGGGGGATTATCTCCTTGCGCTGTCGCGCTTCCAGGCCGCCAAACGTGCGGGCATCCAGGACCCTAATCTCGATTACAACCTGGGCGTCTGCCACTATCGCCTCGGCCACTACGCCGATGCGACGCACGCCTTTCGCGCAGCGGCGCGCGATCCCTCGCTGGCCACGCTGTCCTACTACAACCTCGGGCTGGTGGCGGAAAAGCAGGGCCGGACGGCAAGCGCACGCGACTGGTACCGCAAGGCCAGCCACAGCGCCGGCAACCCCGAAATCCAGCAACTGGCCGCGGCCAAACTGGCCCCGCAGGCGCGGCGGGCACGGGGCGAAGCGCCGAAGTGGTTCGCCAGCGCCAACGTCGCCCTCGGCTACGACGACAACGTGGTCGATCCCACCTTGCAGGCCGGCACGACCTCGGGTGACGGCTTCCTGGAGGCAAGCGCCCTGGTGGTCGGGGCCCTGGCCGGAACCCTGCGCAACGGCCTGAAGTTCACCGGCGGCGCCTTCCTGACCCACTATCAAAGCGCCACGTCGTACAACATGAGCGCCTTTCAGCTGGGGCTGGCGGGCACCCACGCCTTCGACAGCTGGCGCACCGAGGCCGGCGTGATGCTCGACCAGAGCACCCTCGGCGGCAACGACTACCTGCGTGGTTGGAGCGGGCGCCTGGTCGCCGGCAACCGCCTGGACGCGAACAGCCGGGTCCGCTTCAGCTATCGCTACACCTATCTTGAGTCGCTGAGCACCGCCTACGACCCGCTACAGGGCAACCGTCACCAGTTCGATGCCCGCCTCTACCAGCGCGCCGGCGATGCCCGCTTCATGCTCGGTTATCGGCTGGAGCTGAACGACCGCAACGACCAACGCAGCGGCGGCACCTTCACCAGCTACTCGGCGACCCGCAACGAGTTGCGCGGCAGGGTGGGGCTGGCGCTGGGTTCGTATTGGGAGGCGGGCGGCGAACTGCGCTACCGGCTGAGCGACTACAACGACCCCAACACCCTCAGCGGCGGGCGGCGCGTATCGCGCCAGGACGACCGCTATCAGGTCCGCTTCAAACTCGGTCGCAAGCTGGACCGCAACTGGAAGGTCGAAGGCGAATACAGCTACACCGACAACAGCTCCAACATCTCCAGCTACAGCTACAACCAGAACCTGGTGACGCTCGGGCTCAGCGGGCAGTTCTATTGATCCACGGCTCTTCGCGTCACGCCTGCCGCCGACGGGGGGCGTGACGGAGCACACTGGCCCCGACGCCGGCAGCCGGTCTATATTGGGCCGTTTCCAACCGGGCAGTTGCGGGGAGGGCACATGGGCCAGCCGGAAATCAAACACGATCCGCTGTATCACCTGTTGCGCGAAGGCAAGATCGACGAATTCAACCGGCGCCTGGCTGCCGGCGAGCAGTGCGACCTGACCGGCTGTGACTTCCGCGGGGTCGACCTACGCGGTATCGAGGCCGCGGGCCTCGACTTCGGCAACGGCTACTTCCGCCAGGCCGATCTGCGCGGGGTCGACCTCAGCCATACCCTGCTGGAGGGGGCGAGCATCAAGGGGGCACGCATCTCCGGCACCTTCTTTCCGGCGCAGCTGAGTGCGGCGGAGATCGTCATGTCGCTGGAGCACGGCACCCGCATGCGCTACGCCTTCAGCATGCGCAAGATGGTCTCGGCACTGAAAGGCGCTTCGGCGGAGTGACGCCGGCTCAGTCGCCCGACGGACGGCCGCCTTCGGGCTCGCCGGTCACCTTGCGCTCATCCTCCTCGGCCCGATCCAGCTCTGCCTCCATCTGGTCCTCGTCGAGGGGCTGGTAATCCTCCTCCGGCTCGCCCTCTTCCCCGTCGGCCACGGCATCCTGCTCCGCAGCAGACGCGGCCTCCGCCGCCTCCTGCTTGCGCCGCAGCATCAGGCGCGACATCCACAGGCCGGATTCGAACAGCAGCAGCATGGGCACGGCCAGCAACACCTGGGAGAAGACATCCGGCGGCGTCAGCACGGCGCCCAGGACGAAGACCGCCACCACGATGTAGGGGCGCTTGGCCGCCAGAGCTTCCGGGGTGGTGATCCCGGCGGCCACCATTATGATGGTGGCCACCGGCACCTCGAAGGCGAGGCCGAAGGCGAAGAACAGCTTGAGGACGAAATCGAGGTACTTGCCGATGTCCGTCATCACCGCAACGCCCTGCGGCGCCACGGAGGTGAAGAAGCCGAAGGCCACCGGGAAGATGACGAAGTAGGCGAAGGCCATGCCGCAGTAGAACAGCAGCACGCTGGACACCAGCAGCGGCAGGGCCAGGCGCTTCTCGTGCCTGTACAGGCCGGGGGCGATGAACGACCACAGCTGGTAGAGCAGGTAGGGAATGGCGATGAAGACCGAAAGGACCAGGGTCAGCTTGAGCGGAATGATGAACGACGACGCCACCTCGGTGGCGATCATCGTGCCACCCTTGGGCATGTGCGCCAGCAGCGGCTTCGCCAGCAGATGATAGAGCTCGTTGGAGAAGTGGAACAGGCTGGCGAAGATCAGGGCCACCACCAATACGCTGCGCAGCAGGCGGTCGCGCAGTTCGATCAGATGGGCAATGAACGGCTGTTCGGCCTCAGGTTCGGCCGTACCGGGCTGCTGTTCACTCATGGCTTGGGCGGCTCGGTCGGCGGCTGGGGCACGGCATCCTTGCCCGGGGTCGAGTCAGCCGGGGCGGCCGGCTCGGCCGCTGCCTGATCTGCCTGGGCGACCCGGGCCAGCTCCTCGCGTGCCCCGGCAACCTCATGGGTGGTCTCTTCGATAATTTCATGCAGCCCGGTGCTCTGCGCCTGCTCCTGCATGATGCGCTTGAGCTCCTCGGCCTTGAGTTCGCGATCGATCTCCGCCTTGACGCTGCCGATCATCTGGCGCGCCTTGCCCGTCCACAGGCCGACGGTGCGCGCCAGAGCGGGCAGGCGCTCGGGACCGACCACGACCAGCGCCACCACGCCGATCATGACGAGTTCCCAGAAGCCTATATCGAACATGGCCGGGCGTCGGCGCCGGAAGCCGCGAGGGTCAGCTCTTGTCCTTTTCCTTGGTCGCCTCGCCCTCGATCACGTGGCCGCCCTCCTCCTTCTCTTCCAGGTGGGACTGCTCCTCGGGCTTGGCACCCCCCTTCTCGCCATCGCGCATGGCCGAGCGAAAACCCTTGATGGCGCTACCCAGGTCGCCGCCGATGTTGCGCAGGCGCTTGGTCCCGAACAGAACCAGGACGATGAGCAGGATGATGATCAACTGAAAAGGACCGACGGTCATGACATTTACTCCGCTATTGATTCAGAAGCCGGGCAGGGCCGGGCCGCCCAGCAGGTGCAGATGGAGATGGAAGATCTCCTGACCTCCGCCCTTGCCGGTATTGATGATGGTACGAAAGCCGCTGTCGAGCCCCTGCTCCGCGGCCAGCTGCGGCTGCAGCCGCAGCATGTGCGCCAGCAGCGCGTCGTGGGCCGGCGAACACTCGCCCAGGCTGGCCACGTGCTCCCGCGGCACCGTGAGCAGATGCACCTCCGCCTTGGGGTTGATGTCGCGAAACACCACCACCCACTCGTCCTCGAAGACCTTGGCGGCCGGGATCTCGCCCGACACGATGCGGCAGAACAGGCAATCGCTCATTTCTCCTCCCGGCTCGCCTTCTCGTCCAGCCCCGAAAGGCCGAAGCGGCGATCGAGCTCGGCCAGCACCTGAGTATGCTCCAACCCCAGGTGCTTGAGCATCACCAGGGTATGGAACCACAGATCGGCGGTCTCATAAATCACCTCGTCGGCGACCCCGCCCTTGGCGGCGATCACGGTCTCGGTGGCCTCTTCGCCGACCTTCTTGAGAATCTTGTCCAGCCCCTTGGCGTAGAGCTTGGCCACGTACGAGCTGTCGGGCGAGGCCTGCTTGCGCGCCTCCAGCACCTGCGCCAGGCGGTCCAGGGTATCGTCACTCATATCATTTCCGATATATCGCGTCCGGATCCTTGAGCACCGGCTCGCTCTCGACCCAGGCGCCGTTGTCCCAGCGCTTGAAGAAACAGCTGCGCCGCCCCGTATGACAGGCGATGCCGCCCACTTGTTCCACCTTCAACAGCAGCACGTCGTTGTCGCAGTCGAGACGCAGATCATGCAGCCTCTGCACGTGCCCGGACTCCTCGCCCTTGCGCCAAAGCCGCCCGCGGGAACGCGACCAGTAGACCGCCCGCCCCTCGGCCACCGTCAGGGCCAGGGACTCGCGGTTCATCCAGGCGAACATCAGCACCTCGCCGCTGACGTGGTCCTGGGCGATCGCCGGCACCAGGCCGTCGGCGGTCCATTTGATTTCTTCTAGCCAGTCAGACATGGGGAATGACAATTTTGAATTGTGAATTTTGAATTTTGAATTGAGGAGCGTGCTGACGCGCGCAACTATCAATGACCAACGCGCCTGCATCAAAACCAGTCGCGCGGGAGCGCACACCGGAATTCAAAATTAAGCATTCAAAATTCAAAATTGTTCTCACAGTCTCACCTCGATCCCCGCCGCCGCCATGCGGTGCTTGCACTCCTCGACCGTGTGTTCGCCGAAGTGGAAGATGCTCGCGGCGAGGACCGCGTCGGCGCCGCCCAGGGTGATGCCCTCGACCATGTGGTCCAGATTGCCGACGCCGCCGGAGGCGATCAGTGGCACCCGCACCCGTGCGGAGATGGTTCGGTTGAGCTCGTTGTCGAAGCCGATCTTGGTGCCGTCGCGGTCCATGCTGGTGACCAGCAGCTCGCCGGCGCCGTAGTCGGCCATCCGCTCGGCCCACTCGAGCGCGTCGATCCCGGTGGGCTTGCGGCCACCGTGGGTGAAAATCTCCCAGCGCGGGGCCTCGCCCTCGCCGCTCACCCGTTTGGCGTCGATCGCCACCACGATGCACTGGGAGCCGAAGCGCTCGGCCGCCTCGCGCACGAACTCCGGATTGAATACCGCGGCGGTGTTGATCCCGACCTTGTCGGCGCCCGCGGTGAGCAA
>CAZMMH010000102.1:0-7607 GCA_964567315.1 uncultured Gammaproteobacteria bacterium | reverse complement strand
CTGCCGGCCCTGCTGAAGAAGGCCTTCGGCAGTTTCGAAGACAGCGTGGAAATCCTGACCGAAGGCGGTCCCGAGGTTGCCTGCCACGAGGGCTGCGCGGCCTGCTGTACCCTGCGGGTGGTGGCGACGGCGCCGGAGGTGCTGTTGGCAGCGCGCTATATCCGCGCGGCGGATCCCATTCTGAAGAAATCAGGCATTGATCTTCGTGCACGGCTGGCCGAGGCGGATGCGGTGACCCGCGGCCACGGCCAGGGCGAGCGCATCGCCATCCGGCGCCGCTGCCCCTACATCCACCGGGGCGCCTGCGTCATCTATCCGGCGCGGCCGCTGGCCTGCCGGGCGCACGTCTCCTACGACAAAAAGGCCTGCGTCGAGGCGGCAGCCGGGCGTCGCGACGAGGTTCCCTTCTCCCCGCCGCACATGACCGTGCGCAGCCTCGTGCAGAACGCCATGCAGTCGGCCCTGCGCGACGCGGGCTACTCTTGGGGCGCCTACGAGTTCAACCATGCACTGAGCATCGCCCTGGACGACGACGCTTGCGAAAAGGCCTGGTTCGCGGGCGGGGACGTGTTCGCCCCGGCGCTGGCGGAGGATGTCAGCCAGGAGGAGATGGCGGAGACCTTCGACCGGATCCACGGCCGGAACGCGGGGTAGGCGATTGACGCAGGCGCCGGGCCTGCGGCGCGGGCGGCCGGTGTCGCCCACGTTCGGCACCCCAGCAGGTCCGATGGACCCGCCATTCAATACCCCACTTCTTGCTGGCAACGAAAGCTCCAATATGCTATATGCATACAGCATATGAAGCGACAAAGGTCAGCAGAAAGGTCCGTCGCCATGCGGCGCGCGAGCGGCCGCCAGTGGGTGCTCAAGCCCCAGGATCTCGCCGTGGCGTTGAAGTTGGTGACCCTGAACGGCGCGTGGCTGCCCTATGCCGCGCTCGGCTCGGCCATGCGCCTGTCGCGTTTCGAGGCGCATGCTGCGGTTCAGCGCCTGCTGGCGGCCCGGCTGGTGGCCGACATCGATGGCCAGCCACGCCCCGTGCTGGCGGCCCTGCGCGCGTTCGTGCTCCACGGCGCGCCGTACGCCTATCCCGCCGTGCGCGGAGAGGTGACCATAGGCTTTCCGACGTTGTACGGTGCTCCGCCACTCAAGGACATCGTCGTCAGCCCTGACGAACCGCCTCCCGTGTGGCCCCATCCCGAGGGAGTCGCCAGGGGGCCCGGGCTGCTCCCGCTGTACGAGAACCTGCCCCTGGCGGCACGCGACGATCCGGCGCTGTACGAACTGCTGGTGCTGTTCGATGCACTGCGCGCCGGCCAGGCGAGGGAGCGTGAGCTGGCGAGGGAGTATCTGGAAAAACGTTTGCATTGAAGGAGAGTGCGGTCATGGATGACCCGAATCTGTCCATTTTGGTCCCGGTTGCCGAGGCGCTGGGCGAGCTGTGCGAGTCCTTGGTTTTCGTGGGTGGTTGTGCGACCGGATTGCTGCTCAGCGCCCCGCGCGCGCAGGCGATCCGCGCCACGATGGATGTGGACGTTGTCGCCCGGGTGATCTCCACGGCCGACTATCACACGGTGGAGCAGGCGGTCGCCGGGCGCGGATTTCAGCACGATTTGTCGCCCGGTGCCCCGATCTGCCGTTGGGTTTGGCGGGGTGTGCTGCTGGACCTGATGCCCAGCGAGCCCGGGATTCTGGGCTTTCACAATCGCTGGTACCCCTTGGCGGTCGAGACGGCGACGCGCGTGGCAATTCCCGGCGGGATGACGATTCGCCTGATCACCGCGCCACCGTTTATTGCCACCAAGCTCGAGGCCTTTCGCGGTCGAGGCAACTCCGACTACCTGGCGAGCCATGACCTGGAGGACCTGATTGCCGTTGTCGACGGGCGTCCGGAATTGATCGAAGAGATACGCGCGAGCGATGACCAGCTGCGAAAATTCATTCGTGACGAAGTGGGAGCGCTGCTGGCCAACGATGATTTTCTGGTGGCGCTTCCAGGGCAACTCCCGGGCGACGCGGCAAGCCAGGCGCGCCTGCCTGAACTCCTGCGCCGGCTGCGCGAGTTGGTGAACTGACCGGCGCAACGGTGTCGCCCACGTGCGGTGCCTTGGCAATGGCTGGAAATCGCGTCAGGTCTTCATCGGTACCAGATCAGGACCGATCGTAGCCACATGGGGACTCGCAAGCCGTCGGTGCAGGGACGACCCATCTATGGGCTTTCTGGCAGAGCGACCTTCGACCAACTCGCGTCCGGATCGAACGCGGTCATTTGGCGGGCGAGGGTCGTCGTCTTCTTCCCCAGGTTCTTCTGGTAGACCACGCCGGCCTGGTTGACGATGAAGGTCATCACGCCGGAATCCCCGTAGCGGGCAGGGAACGCCACCAGGGCGAAGCCGCCGATCATGCTGCCGTCGACCAGGTAGTCGCGGGCGCCGTCGCTGGCGTGCGGGCCCTGGCGTTTCAGGATGCGGTAGAAGTAGCCGTGGTAGGGCGAGCGGTGGTGCTTCTTCCCGGTTTCCGCTTTCGCCCCGTAGCCTTCCTCCCGCGCGGCGGCGACCAGGGACCCCATGGGGCTTTCCGCTTGTCCGGCGGCGGTCGGCCAGTAGAGGCCGTCGTGCTTGCCGGGGCGGCTCATGAAGTGCTGCGCGTATTCGAGCAGGCCGTCGCTGCGCGGAACCTGGGCCGCGTAGTCCCGCTGGGCGTCGACGTAGGCGAGGCACACCTCGACGGCCTGGCGTTCGTTGCGGCCGATGCGGCGGTCGAGGATCTCCTGCACGCCGGCCGCGGTGTCGAAGCGCCAGCCCGCGGCGTCCTTCACCAGCGGTATCGGGAACGGCCACTGCTTGGTACCGATGATCAGTTCGGCCCGGGCGGGCGTCGGCGTGTCGATCCGATGGGCCTTGTCGTAGGCGGCGACGAATTTCTCCCGCCCGCGCCGGTCGGCCACGCGATCTCCGGAGAAGACCAATTTGCGGCCGTCGGGGCCGAGGATCTTAACGACCTCCCTGGGCTGGTCGGCGCGGACCGCTGCGACCAGCGCCTGCACCGCGTGTTCCGGCGTGCCGAAAATCGTCTGCTCGATCGTGGCGGCCGCCGCGAGCGCCGTGGACAGCAGCAGGCATGCCGCGGCGACGAGCGCGAGCCAAACGAGCCGGCTGTGGTGGGGCCAGTGGTGGCTGGGGCCGGCGTTCATGTGCGCCATGGCGGCCTCACTTCCTTCGGCTGCGGGCTGGGATCAATTCGTATCACGCTTGCGCCGCTCCCTGTTGTCTTGTTGCTGCCGCTCGGCCGGTCGTTGCGCGCCGGATGGCTGGCGCGGTGGAGGTGTCGCGGACTGGCGGCTGGCGCGCCCGCGTTCCGCGTCCCGCCGAACATTGCGCCCCTGATCGATTTCACCGAATGCCGGCGGTGCCGGCCGCGCCGCGGGCTGTGCCGGACGGGTCGTCATCGGCGGGAGGGTCACCGTCTGCGGGCGCGTGGTCATGGCTGGCCGCGTGACCAGCGGCCGAATGGTCGGGGGCGCAGTCCTGGGGGTGCGCGGCGCCGGGGCGGTGGCCGGGGCGGGCCGCGGCGACGGCTGGGTTGCCGTCGGTGCCGGGCGATAGGTCCGGCTGGGCGCGGGTGGTTGCTGCCGGGTGGTCGTCGGCGACCGCGGTGGCGTGGTCCGCGGCCGCGCCGGGGGCGGCGGCGGGCTGGGCGTCGGCGTCGTTTCGTAGCCGCGGAAGACACGGCGCGTCGCGGCCGGGCCGCTCTTGGCACCGAGGAACCGCTCGCGCGAATGCGCGTCGCGATAGGCAACGCCGCGGCGATGGAAGGGATCGTGCTGCCACGTGTTGGCGGTCACCCGCGGGCGACGGTCACGGGCACGGGCGGCGCGGTCGATGGCGTTGTAGCGGTTGTCGTCGATGCGGATCCGATGATTGCGCCAGTCGCAGTGGTCCCAGCCCCACAGGCGCGCGATCACCACCAGGGCGATGCCGAAGTGGATGCCACTGACCCGTACGCCGCCGGCGGGGTAGGCGATGAAGTCGTAGGGCGGATAGTCGGGATAGGGCCAGGCACCGTAGATGGTGGTCGGGTCGTAGTCGGGAATGTAGAGGTGGTTGGGGTCGCGCGGTTCGATGACGATCGTGGTGCCGTCGGAATAGACCACCATTTGTGGGGTCGAGTGGAGGTGGCCGCTGGCAAGCGCGCGGGCGCGGAGCCGCTGGATCGCGTTCATGACCTCGATGGGCTGGGCCAGGAAGGCGTCGCCGAGCTGCTGCGTCCAGCCCAGATGCTGGTCCATGGTCTCCAGCACCTCTGGAAAGGGCACCAGGGACTTCACGCTGGGGGCCCAGTCCTGAAACTCGAGCGCGGCGAACAGGTCGTCGCCCCTGAGGCGGGCATGCTCGGGCATCCGGACCCAGCGGGCCGCCTCAACCACTTCGAGTGGGTAGGTGGCGGCCGTCAGGATCTGGCCGAGCAACTGGTCCGGGTAGAGCGCGATCGGTGCCACCAGCCGCTCGATCTGCACCCGGGTGAAGGGCGCATCCCCCTGGGCGTGGCCCGCCAGCGGCAGCGCAAGCATAAAGGTGGCGATCAAGCCGGCCAACGCGCGGACCAGCGCAGACTTCATCTCTGCCTCCTATGAACTACTGCGACCCTGGGGCCGGCGCAGGACTACCTCTGCAAGAAGTATAGGAAGGTTCGGGCAATCGGCCATTGGGCCCACGGCAAACGGATGCGTGAGCCTGCCGTTGGGGGAGCGCAGCGGCCCCGGCCGTCGGCCGGGGATTCAGTTGTTGCCGACAAGAAACTGCACGATCGTATCGCTCAAGTGCTGCGCCTGGGACGTGGCGAAGATGTTCTGCGCGTGGGCGCTGCCGGGGAGCATGATGAGCCGCTTGGGCCCGGGCGCGCGGGCGTATTCGGCCCGCACGTCGGAGGCGAGGAATTCGTGCTGGCTGGCAATGAAGAGGATTGAGTTGGCCTTGAGCCGTTCCGGGTCGTCGATCGGCACCGGCGAGAGCAGCACCAGTTTGTCGATCTCGCCGGGCTTGGCCTCGGTCGCGGCCTGGGCCGAGGCGCCGCCGCCCATGCTGCCGCCGACCACCGAGACCGACGTCACCCCCTGGGCATGCAGCCAGCGCACCGCGGCGATGACGTCCTGGTCGAGGCCATAGGGCTCGCTGCCGGCGCGGGAGCGGCCGTAGCCGCGGAAGTCTATGGCCAGGGCGCGCATGCCGTGGCTCGCGATGCGTTCGGCCAGGGGCGCCCAGCTCTGCTTGTTGAAGATGGCGCCGTGGGCGAAGACCACCCCGCGGGTGCCGCTGCCGTAGAGGTCGGCATCGACCATGCCGCCGTCGGCGGTGGGGAACTGCACGTCCCGCGGCGCCGGCGCGGCGGCGGCGAATTGCATGACGGCGAGGAATCCCAGCACGATGGCCAGGCTTCGGGTCCAGAGAGCCATGAGCGCCTCCTTGAGCGGTTGGGCATGTGCGGCCGGCCCAGTCTAGCAAAGGTGCCGGCCGCTGAGGGCTGCGTTTGACAGCGGCGGCGTTGGCCGGAAAATCCGGGGTCCATCCAACGGAAGGAGTCGAGCCGTGAATCTGTTTGATTGGCGCACACCCCTGGGCAAGCGGCTGGCGGAGCTGCACACGGAGAGCGAGGCGCAGACCTATGCCAGCGCGCGGGCCCAGTATCCCGGCAGCGACGCGGCCTTCCGCGAACTGGCCCGGGAGTACGGCGAACTGGCGCCGGAGCGGAAGGGGGCGTTTCTGCAGGCCCACGGCATTTCGGTGCAGGATCCGGCGCTCTCCCTGGCCATTTCCCGCGAGATGGGCGCGTTCCTGTTCAACCTGGTGCTGGCCCGGCGGGCAGGCTCGATCCTCGAGCTCGGCAGCTCCAACGGCGTCTCCACCCTCTATTTCGCCGAGGCGCTGCGCCGGCTCGGTGGCGGGCGGGTGGTGGCCACCGAACTGGAGGCGGCCAAGTGTGCTGCCCTGCGGGGCAATGTGGAAGCGGCCGGGTTGGCGCCATTCGTCGAGTTGCACGAGGGGGACGTGTTCGAGAGCGTGAAGGCGCTGCAGGGGCCGTTCGACCTGGTGTTTATCGACATCTGGGCCGCGGGCTATCTGGATATCTTCCAGCAGGTGGAGCGCCTGCTGGCCCCGGGCAGTGTCGTGCTGGCGGACAACATGTTTACCGCCGCGGAGGCGGTGATGCCGTTCAAGGCACACCTGGAAGGCCGCGCCGATATCAGCAACACCACGCTGCCGTTCGAGTCGGGCGTGGAGTTCGCGGTGGTGTTGTAGGGCGTCGGGCGTGGCTGACTGGCCAGCGGGCCGGGTGCACGATAATCTTGCCTAAAGGCGGATCGCCGGATTGGAACGAGGTGCGGGCGTGACCATTCAGGAAAGCAACGAGAGCGAACAGCCGACCAAGCCGACCTGCGTGCTGAAGGAGATGCTCAGCTTTTTCCAGGCGCCGGTCTGCGTGCCCGACCAGCAGGAGACCTGGGTCGGCTGGGACGCCTGGGTGGTCGACGGCAGCGAGAGGCCCCGGCACGAAAAGTAAGGCCCTGCCTTTTTCCACCGCGGGCCGTCTGCCCGCGGCCGTTTTCCCTCTCTAGAGCTTGGCCCGCTGATACTGCAGCGGCCAGCCCAGATCCTCGCCCAGCGTCCGCGCCGCATGCAGCGGCCAATACGGATCCCGCAGCAATTCCCGCCCCAGCAGCACGGCGTCGGCCTGGCCGGTGCGCAGGATGTGCTCGGCCTGGGCCGCCGCGGTGATCAGACCCACGGCGCCGGTGGCGATGCCGATCTCCTCGCGAATGCTCTGGGCGAAGGGGGTCTGGAAACCGGGCCCGGCCGGAATCTCGGCGTCGGGCACCAGGCCGCCGCTGGAGCAGTCCACCAGGTCGATGCCGCACTCCTTGAGCCAGTCCGCCAGCTTCAGCGACTGCGCCAGGTCCCAGCCGCCCGTGACCCAGTCGGTGGCGGAGATGCGCACGAAGACCGGCTTGTCCTCCGGCCACAGCTCCCGCACCGCCCTGGCCACCCGCAGTGGCAGCCGCGCGCGGCCCTCCAGGCTGCCGCCGTAGTCGTCGCCGCGCTGGTTCGAGAGGGGCGAGAGGAAAGAGTGGAGCAGGTAGCCGTGGGCCATGTGCACCTCGGCCACCTCGAAGCCGGCGGCCAGGGCGTGGCGGGCGGCGGTGGTGAACTGCTCGACGACGCCGTCGATCGCCTCGACGTCGAGGACGGCGGGCGTGGGGTAGCCGGGGCCGAAGGGTTCGGCGCTGGGGCCGAGCGGCGTCCAGCCGCCGTCGGCCGGGGCCAGCGGTTTGCCGCCGCGCCAGGCTACGTCGGTGGAGGCCTTGCGCCCGGCGTGGGCCAGTTGGATTGCCGGCACCGCGCCGTGGTCACGGAGGAAGGCGGTGACCGGCTTGAGCGCCTCGGCCTGGGCCTCGTTCCACAGCCCGAGGTCGCCGGGGGAGATGCGTCCATCCGGGGCCACGGCGGTGGCCTCGACCATCACCAGCCCGGCACCGCCGACGGCGCGGCTGCCCAGGTGGACCAGGTGCCAGTCGTTGGCCAGACCCTCCTCGGCTGAATACTGGCACATGG
>CAZMMH010000101.1:0-7639 GCA_964567315.1 uncultured Gammaproteobacteria bacterium | reverse complement strand
AGCACCGCCATGCGGCCGATGTGGCCATCGTCCAGCAGCCGTGCGCAGCCCAGCACGGTGCCGTCGCCGCTCTCCGCCAGCAGGTGGCGGGCGGTGGGGTCGAGGCCGTCCCATTCCAGCTCCGGCGGCACTCCCTGCTCGTCGATGAAGACCGCCCGCCGAACCGCGGACAGGGCATCGCCGTCTGCTGGCCAGAGGGCCTCGCGCACGCGGAAGGCGCTCATTCGTCGTACAGCTCCGGGAACCAGAGGCCGCCGCCGTTGTAGAGGTCGGCCAGCAACTCGGCGAAGCCGTCCACCGCGAACCACGGCAGCAGCTCACCCGCCGGGTAGATCCGCTGGCCGGCCAGCAGGGCCGCGGCCCCGGCCAGTTCGCCCTCCACGGGGAACTCGTCGCCGGCAACGAAGAGGTAGGTGACGCCGTCGCGCTCGAAGTGGGCGTAGCGGCAATACTCGCTGCGCCACAGCTCGGCGCCGCCCGCGAGCAGCGCGCGCAGCCGCTCCGGCTCCAGTTCCTCCGGCGGTTCCGGCAGCTCGTGCCCCGGCTTGATGTCGGTGATGTAACTGCCGAACCAGCGGTCGATGGCTGCGTCGTCCCTGAGTAAGGTATCGCGGATCATGCCGCGCAGGCGCTCGCGCGCCGCGGCGTCGATCTCGCCGGGGTTCGCCTGGGGTGCCAGATCGGGGTCGCCGTAGAAGCTTTCGGGATCGATGCCCGCCAGGGTGTCGCCGCAGTAGCGGGCCAGCAGATCCTGCAGCGAGGGGGCGCGGAAGCCCACCGAGACCGTGATGCTCTCGCCCAGGGCGACGCCGTGGTGGGCCACCCCGGGCGGCAGGTAGAGCAGGTCGCCGGGCTCGACGATCCACTCCTGCTCGGCCTCGAAGCGGCGCATGATCTTCAGCGGCAGGTCGGGGATCAGGTCGTCCGGCCCGGGCGGGGCGAGGTTGATCTGCCAGCGGCGGCGACCAAAGCCCTGGATCAGGAACACGTCGTAGTTGTCGGCGTGGGGGCCGACGCTGCCGAGGTCGGCGGCGTAGGAGACCATCACGTCGTCCAGACGCCAGTTGGGAAGGAAGCGGAAGCGCTCCTGCAGCAGGGCGAAGTCGGGCACGTGCTTGTTGGCCTCCTGCACCAGCAGGGTCCAGTACTGCTCCGGCAGGCGGGTGAAGCGCTGCTCGCTCAGCGGCCCCTGCTCCACCTGCCACGGCCGCACGCCGCCCTTCTCCATCACCAGCCGCGACTCCACCTCCTCCTCGCAGGCGAGGCCGGCGATCTCGTCGGGCGCGACCGGGCTGGTGTAGCCCGGCAGCGCGCCGCGCACGAACAGCGGTTTCTTCTGCCAGTATTCGGCGAGAAAGCGGCGCGGCGTCAGGCCGCCGAGGAGCTGCAGGGGCTGGTCGTACATGGGGGCTCCGGGTTCGGGGCGGGGTGGCGGGGAAGTATACCAGTCGCTATCGTTGCGCCCACCGATCGGGCGGGCCGTACGGTGACGGCAGGAGCGGCCGGCAAGCGATCGAAAGGTCGAATCAATGGCGTTTGGGCAGAGGGGTCACCTTGCCGGAACCGCCCTTGCCGGCGAGCAGGGCCTCCAGCTCCGACGCCGGCAGCGGGCGGCCGATCAGGAAGCCCTGGCCCACGTCGCACTGGTTGCGCTTGAGGAACTCCAGCTGCTCGGGCCGCTCGACCCCCTCGGCGACCACCGACAGGTGCAGCTTGTGGCCCAGGGCGATGATCGCCGAGGCCAGTTCGCCGCCGCTCTCGCTCCGGGTCCGTTCGAGGAAGGTGGGATCGACCTTGAGCACGTCGATGGGCAGCCGCTCCAAGTAGGCCAGCGACGAGTAGCCGGTGCCGAAATCGTCCACCGCCACCCGCACGCCGAGGCTCTTCAACGCGCGGATCGTGCTGGCCGCCTGATCGATGTTCTCCATCAGGGTGCCCTCGGTGATCTCCAGCTCCAGGTGTGTCGGGTCGAGGCCGGCCTCGCTGAGCGTCCGGCGCACGCTCTCCACCAGGGTCGGCGCCTGGATCTGCTGCGCCGAGAGGTTGACCGCCATCACCATGTTGCCGTAGCCGATGCGCTCCAGCCGTTTGGCCTCGCGCATCGCCTCGCCCAGCACCCACTCGCCGATGGGCACGATCAGCCCGGTCTCCTCGGCCATGGGCAGGAACTCGGACGGCGGCATCAGGCCGCGCCCGGGGTGCTCCCAGCGCAGCAGCGCCTCCAGCCCCACCACGGTGTCGTCGCTGAGGCGGCTCTTCGGCTGGTAGTGCAACACCAGTTGCCCCTCGGCGACCGCCTGGTGCAGTTCGCGCTCCATCAGCAGCCGGCTCATGGCGTGGGTGTTCATCTCGCGGGTGAAGAACTGGAAGTTGTTGCGCCCCAGCTCCTTGGCCCGGTACATGGCCATGTCGGCGTTGCGCATCAGGGTCTCCGCGTCGCCGCCGTCGGCGGGCGCGAGGCTGATGCCGATGCTGCTGGTGACGACCATTTCGTGCCCGGAGACGTCCAGCGGCCGCTCCAGGGTCTGCAGGATCTTGTGCGCCACGGTCGCCGCGTTGTGCGCATCCTGGATGTCCGGCAGCAGCACGGTGAACTCGTCGCCGCCCAGCCGGGCCACCGTATCCTGCTCGCGCACCGCCCCCTCCAGGCGGCGGCCGGCGCTGCGCAGCAGGGTGTCGCCGGCCTCGTGGCCCAGGGTGTCGTTGATCCGCTTGAACTTGTCCAGATCGAGGAACATCAGCGCCAGGCTGTTGCCGGCGCGGCGCGACTCCTTCAGTGCCTGGCGCAGGCGGTCGCGGAACAGGCGGCGGTTGGCCAGGCCGGTGAGGGAGTCGTAGAAGGCCAGCCGCTCCATGCGCTGGTGCAGCTGCTTCTGCTCGGTGATGTCCTCGCTGACGGCCACGATGTGCTGTATCTCGCCGTCCTCGCCGCGCACCGGCGAGACCGAGAGCATCGACCAGAGGCGTTCGCCGCTGGCGCGCCGGTGCTGCAGTTCGCCGCGCCACTCGCGGCCGGCGAGCACCGCCTGGCGCATTTCGCCGTAGGCGGTGGCCGGTGGCCCCTGGGGGTAGAGCATGTCGGCGTTGTGCCCGACCACCGCGCTGGCCGGGTAGCCGGTGACTTCGCTGAAGCGCGGATTGACGTACTCGATCGCCCCTTCCCGGTCCATGATGCAGACCGCGCTGGCGCTCTGTTCCACCGCCCGGGACAGCTTGCGCAGGGTGGTTTCGATGTTCTTGCGTTCGGTGACGTCGGTGACGAACAGGGTCACCCCGACCACCTGGCCCTCCTCGTCGCGGAACGGGATCTTGTCCGACTCGAACCACAGCAGCGGCCCGCCGCCGAGGCTCACGCTGTCGATGCCGCCGACGAACTCCTCGCCGTCGCGCGCTGCCCGGTCGATATCCGCCAGGTAGCTGGCGGCGATGCTTGGCGGCAGCAGCGCGCCGAGGGGCCGTCCGACCATCTCCGCCAGCGGCATGCCGGTGAACTCCTCGGCCCGGTGGTTGGCGCGCAGCACCCGCCCGGCGGTGTCCACGTACCAGACCATCGCGTGCACCGAGTCGAACATGACCTGGTAGTCGCGCTGCTGGGCGCGCAGCTCGACCTGGTGCTCGCGCAGTTCGCGGGTGCGCTCCTCCACCCGTTGTTCCAGTTGTTCATGGGAGAGGCGCAGGCGCTGCAGCATGGCGCCGAAGGAGGCGGCCAGGGTGGCCACCTCGTCGTGGCCCCGCACCTCCACGCTCTGCTCCAGGCTGCCGCCCTCGGCGACCCGCTTGGCCGCGGCGTCCAGGGCCACCAGGGAGCGGGAGATCTTCAGGGAGATGCGCCGGGCGGCGAACCAGACCAGGGGCAGCAGCACGGCGCCCAGCAGGACGTAGGTCAGAGCCAAGCCGCGCAGCGGGGCGAATGCCAGCCGGCGCAGCTTGGCGGTCTCCACCGTGAGGCCCAGACGGTCCAGCGGCGGCTTGAGGGAGAGCGGGTGCCGCACCTTGAGGAAGTCGTCGCCGACCGCGGCGCAGTCGCTGCAGCCGACCTGGGCGCCGGCGCCATTCACCAAGCGCTGGGAGAAATCGTGGCCGCCGTGGGGGCCGATGGCCTGGGCGAACACGGAATCCAGCTTGAGCTCCGCCAGCAGCATGCCTTCGGGGCGACCGGTGGAGCGGTAGAGCACCGGCGCGGCCAGCCGCAGGAAGGTGCCGTGGGGGCCGCTGACGACGTCGGCGTAGGCCCGGTTGTGGTCGATGACCTCGGGCAGCCACCGCGCGTCCTTGGCCGCTGACAGGCGCCGGCCGTTGCTGCAGGCCAGCGGCCGGCCGAGAAAATCGGTCAGGCAGAGGTTGGCGGCCACGCCGGCGGAGAAGCGGAAGTCCTGGAAAAAGGGTACCAGGTAGGCCTCGCGCCCCTCCGAGTCGGCCAGGCCGTTGGCCACCAGGGTGTTGCGGGACAGGGTATCGACGTCCGCGGCGAAGTCGTTGAGCTCCAACTCCAGCCGTTGCACCGTCAGCTGCGAGGCGCCGTTCAGCTCGTTGTCGATGTTGCGCTGCACCAGACGGTGGCCGACCGTGTAGGAGACGGCGCCGGTGACCAGGACGAAGGCCATGGTCAGCGCCAGCGCGGCCACGGTGATGCGGTTGGCGATGCGCGCGCCGATCCGATGGGCCAGCCGGGCGGGCAGCCGCAGGCGGCGTTGTGGGCGCTCCCCGTTCATGGGGCGACCGGTGCCAGGGTGCCGTCGGCGCGGTAGGTCGCCATGAAGACGTCTTCCGGGCCGAGGGCGTCGTGGCGCTCGGGGGTGAAGGGCGGATCGTATCGGCGCACCACGCCGTCGTAGGCCGGCAGCTGTTCCATGGCGTCGCGCACCTTGGCCCGGTCGATGCTCCCGGCACGGGCGATGGCCAGGGCCAGCAGGTGGGTGAGGTCGTAGGCTTGGGCGATGCCCACCGGCGACTCCAGGTGGGCCACGTCCGGCGCCTGCAACAGCTTCACCGCCGCCTGCGCCAGGTGTTCGGCGCGCGGGTCGCGGTTGTCGACGAAACTGAAGGTCTGCACCATCGACAGGTCCACCCTGTGCAGGGCGCCGTCGGTGAGGGCGACGAAGTCGCCGCCGGTGATGCCCCAGTGGCTGATAATCGGCAGGCGCTGAGCGGGTGCCAGGGCGGCCACCTCCTTGACCAGGATCGACCCCTCGAGCTCGTTGGCCACCAGGATCAGCGCGCGGGCGCCGGCCTCGCGCAGGACGGTGTACTTGTCGAGCAGGGTGTTGTCGCCCCAGTTGTACCAGTGAATACCGACCACGCGGAAACCGGGGTGGGCGGCCACATAGCTCAGCAGGGCGTGCTGGTTGCTGCGGCCCCAGGCGGTGTTGGGCAGGAGCACGCCGAGGGCGCTGAGGCCCTTGGCGCGGGCGTGCTCCAGCATCACCGGCATCGCCCAGCTGTCGCGCAGGGAGAGGCGGAAGACGTAGTTGGGGTGGTAGCGGTTCTCGGTCACGGCGTCGGCGGCGGCCCACGGGTCGAGCAGGAGGATCCGCTTGCGGTGGACCAGCGGCAGCTCCTCCAGCACCACCGGGCTGAACTTGCTGCAGAAGACCGCCACCAGGTCAGGGGTGGCGGCGAAGCGGCGGATGTTCTCGATCCCCCGGGCCGGAACCGAGCGGTTGTCGCGGGTGATGATCTTCAGCGGGCGGCCGCCGAGCACCCCTCCGGCGGCATTGATTTCGCGCACGGCGATGTGCATGCCGGCAAGGATCGCGTCGTCGGAGGTGGAGGTGCGGTGGCCGATCTCGGCGTCAAGGCCGATGTATACGGGATTGCCGCCGGCGGGGGCGCTGCCGGCGAAGAGGAACAGCCCGAACAGGAGCAGCGCTCTGAGCATGCGGCGGTGTCCTCGTTGCGACCGTCCTGGGCACCGCCCGGCGCCAGGGGCGACGGCGGGCGCTTTGCCGGCGTCCCTGCGCACTCTGCCACGACGCGCGGGCGGTGGCATCGTGCGGCATAGGAAAAAACCCTCATCCCTATAAATTTATAGGGGGCCGCCAAGGCGGCGTCAACAGAGCTGCCGGGCTAGACTGGGCGTAAACGACCGGCCCGGACGGGCGAGGAGGTCGAGCATGAACCGGATTGGACGCAAGGGCATCACGGCGATGCTCGCCCTGACCCTGGTGGCGGGCTGCGCCGACATGAACCGCGAGACCACCGGCGCCGTGGTCGGCGGCGCCACCGGGGGCGCGGTGGGTTCGATCGTCGGCAAGGGCGAGGGGCGCATCGCCGCCATCATCGTCGGCACCCTGGTGGGCACTCTGGTGGGCGCCACCATCGGCCGCTACATGGACCAGCAGGATCGCGAGCGCACCGCCCGGGTGCTGGAGTACAACCACACCGGCCAGCCCACCGCCTGGCGCAACCCGGACACCGGCAACCGCTACGAGGTGACCCCGACCCATACCTACTACAGCGGCCAGGAACCCTGCCGCGAGTTCAGCGTGAACGCCAACATCGAGGGCCGGCCCCAGGAGGTCACCGGCAACGCCTGCCGCCAGCCGGACGGGCGTTGGAAGATGGTGCCCTGAGCGCCGCTGCGGCGGGGGGCGCGTGCGCCCGCCGACGGGCTCTTTGCATGACCCTTTCGCTCGGGTAAGGATGGGGGCCCGCGGCGCCGCCGGGCTTGCATAAGCCCGTTCATCCTGGGTGTAATGGACGGCACAGTTCTCGATCGAATTGTCGGCCGTTTCAAGGAACCCCCATGCGACGACTCCTGCTGCTTCTGCTCTCCCTGTTTGCCCTGCCGGCGTGGTCCGCAGCCCCCGACGGCGCCGAGCTGTTCGCCCGCAACTGCGCCGTCTGCCATGGCGATCATGGCCACGGCGGCGTCGGCATCCCGCTGGCCCTGCCCGACTTTCTCGCCGTGGTCAGCAACGACTACCTGGAAAAGACCATCCGCAGCGGCCGGCCCGGGCGGGTGATGCCGTCGTTCTCCCACCTGAGCAATGCCGAGGTGAAGGCCATCGTCGCCACCATCCGCAGCTGGCAGCCGAAGGGCACCCAGCCGGTGAAGGACGACCGCACGCCGATCAGGGGCGACGCGGCCCACGGCAAGGCGCTGTTTGCCCAGCACTGCGCGGTCTGCCACGGCCCCAGCGGCGGCGGCGGCCACGGTACCGGCGTCACCTTCTCGCGCCCGCGCGACCTGCCGATCATCCCGCCGGCGCTCAACAACGCCGGTTTCCTGAATGCCGCCAGCGATCAGATGATCAAGCACACCCTGATGCGCGGCCGTACGGGCACGCCGATGAAGTCGTTCCTCAAGCAGGGGATGAGCGAAAAGGACATCGACGACGTGGTCGCCTACGTGCGCAGCTTCCAGGCCCATCCGATGGAGCGGGACAAGCTCGCCGGCAACATCGACCCGGTGATTCGTTACGAATCGCCCTACTCGGTGGAGGAGACGGTGAAGGCGGTCCGCCGCGCCATCGTCGGCAAGAACTTCCTCTTCATCCGCCAGCAGTACGTGAACCAGGGGCTGGTGCCGGCGGGCAAGGAGGACAAGAAGCAGGTGATCATCTACTTCTGCAACTTCGACTTCCTCTACAAGGCCCTGGCGCTCGACCCGCGGGTGGGCATGTTCCTGCCCTGCCGG
>CAZMMH010000100.1:0-7641 GCA_964567315.1 uncultured Gammaproteobacteria bacterium | reverse complement strand
CGACCGCGGGCGAGGTGTGGGTCAACGGCGAGCGGGTCGACAACATGCCCAAGGGGCCGCTGGCCGAGCTGCGTCTGCACCACCTCGGCTTCGTCTTCCAGGCCTACAACCTGATTCCGGTGCTGAGCGCACGGGAGAACGTGGAGTTCGTGATGCAGCTGCAGGGCGTGTCGGCGCGAGAGCGGGCCGACAAGGCGCGGGCGATCCTGGCCGAGGTGGGGCTGGAGGGGCTGGAGGAGCGGCGCCCGGCGGAGCTCTCCGGCGGCCAGCAGCAGCGGGTGGCGGTGGCCCGGGCCATCGTCAGCGCGCCGGCCCTGGTGCTGGCGGACGAGCCCACCGCCAACCTCGATTCCCACACCGCGCAGAACCTGATGGACCTGCTCCGCCACATGAACGCGGAGCATGGGGTCACCTTTATCTTCTCCACCCACGACCGCCTGGTCATGGACTACTCGAAGCGCTTGATCCGCCTGCGCGACGGCCGCATCGAGGCGGACGAGCGCAGGGCCTGAGCGGTGCGCGCCGCCTGGCTGCTGCTGTTGTGCGCCGCCAGCACCTCGGCCGAGGTGCGTTTTGGCGGTCACCTGAAGTACGAGCCTTCGCTCACCGACTACCGCAGCAACGATCTGGCCGCGGTCTACGGCGACGACCCGGCGCGGGATCAGAACCTGGACCTGCGGTTGAAGTTGGAGGCCCGCGGCGGTGGCTTCGACGCCAGCGTGCACTACGAGGTGCTGGGAATCGCGGGTGACGCCGCGGCGGTGCAACGGCGCACGGCCGCCGCGGGGCTGGCCTCGGGCGATCTGCTGCCGGGCGACGCCCGCCGCCTGCTGGACCTGACCCAGGTGGTGGAACGGGGCGACCGCTCCCTGGTGGTGCAACGCCTCGACCGTCTCTCCCTCGGCTACAGCAGCACCCACGCGGTGCTGCGCGTCGGCCGCCAGGCGGTCAGCTGGGGCAACGGAATGGCCTTCCAGGTGCTCGACTTCATCAACCCCTTCGCCCCGCTGGCCGTGGACAAGGACTACAAGACCGGCGACGACATGCTCTACGGCCAGTACCTGTTCGACAGCGGCAACGACCTGCAGCTGATCATGTTGCCGCGGCGCCAACCGCAGTCGGGCCAGCTGCGCGCGGACCAGTCGACCCTGGCCCTGAAGTACCACGGCATGGATAGCGGCCTCGACCTGCTGGCCGCCGCCCACTACGGCCAGCCGCGGCTGGGGTTCGGTCTGAGTCGCTCCCTCGGTGGGGCGGTGGGGCGTCTCGACCTGGAGACCAGCCGCCGCGGCGGCGGCGGCTGGGAGGCCTCGCTGGTGGCCAACCTGGACTACTCGTGGAGCTGGTTCGGCCACAACGTCTACGGTTTCGGCGAGTACTTCCACAGCGGTGTCGGCGCCGCCGACGAGGCCGGCTACGTCACGCCGAAGCGCGAGCTGGCGGCGCGGATCGCCCGTGGCGAACTCTTCACCCTTGGCCGCGACTACCTGGCGGCGGGGCTCGACGCGGAGCTGACCCCGCTGCTGCACCTCAAGCCCACCGCCTTGGCCAACCTCGCCGACGGCAGCGGCGTGCTTCAGCTCAACCTGGCCTACGACTGGCGCGAGGATCTGCAGCTTCTCGCCGGCGCCCAGTTGCCGTGGGGCGGGCGCGGCAGCGAGTTCGGCGGTGTGCCGGTGGCGGGGACGCCCTGGTACGCCGGCGGCGGACGCACCCTGTTCCTGCGCCTCGGGTGGTATTTCTGAGGTTTGTCGGGGGCTGTGCCGGTTGCTGCCGCGGCGCTACACTGTCGGCGCCGGCCTGGACCCGGCGCCGACAAGGGAATGCACATGGAACTCTGTGACCTGCCCACCTGGGACATGGATGGCTTCGAGAGCCTCGGCGAGACCCGCTGGTGGGGCTGCCGGGTGGACTCCTACCGGCTCAAGGACGCCTGGCCGGTGGAGGGCTACGACGACCCCATCGAACTGGACGTCCTCCACGGCAGCAAGGGCAAGCCCGTGGCCATCATCCACCCCATCCTCGGCGGCGACAACACGGTGGCCAAGGCCTTCGCCTGGTACTTCGGCAAGCTGCTCGGCTGGACCTGCATCATCCAGCACCGCGCCCGCTATCCGTTCGAATACGAGACCCTGGAGGAGATGGAGCCGGGGCTGCAGAACATCGTGCGCAACGGGGTGCAGACCCTGCAGTGGCTGGAGCACAGGCAGATCGTCACCGATCGCAAGCGCACCTTCGTCATGGGGGCCTCCATGGGCGGGATTACCACCGCCATGTTGGCCCGTTGCCTGCCCGTGGCCGGCTTCGCCATCGTGGTCGGCGGCGCCGGCATTGCCGACATCCTCTGCGAATCCACCGTGGACAAGATCCAGCGCTGGCGCGAGCGCACCCTGAAGGGTCTCGGCATCGACCTGGCCGTCCTGCACCAGCGCCTGCTGGGGATCATCAAGACCGATCCGCTCTACCTGGCGCCCCAGTGCCAGGAGGCGAAGGTCTACATGTCCATCGCCACCCGCGACAAGGGCGTGCCCACCGCCACCCAGAAGCGTCTGCGCGATCTCTGGCCCCACAAGCCGGCCGACAACTACTATCCCTCGAGCCACGAGAAGACCCTGCTCTGGCTGCCGCTGATCCTGCCGCGTATCGGCTGGTGGGCGGGGAGGGTGATGAGAAGCAAGGCAGAAGGATGAAGGCAGAAGGCAGAAGGCAGAAGGCAGAAGGCAGAAGGCAGAAGGCAGAAGGCAGAAGAGGAAAATCGTCCCCGGGATACCTGTCAAGCCTTTTTGGTCCGTTTCCTGGCCTCCATACCTGACGGCTGCCGCGTAGGCATCCGCGGCCGCCACCACCGTCATTTCCTTCTGCCTTCTGCCTTCATCCTTCTGCCTTGCAGTACAATAAAGGCGGGAAGCCGGCTGGACAGCCGCTGCGCCTCGGCGTGGAGGAAAGTCCGGGCTCCATAGGGCAGGGTGCCAGGTAACGCCTGGGCGGTGCGAGCCGACGGAAAGTGCCACAGAAAACATACCGCCGATGGCCCTTCGGGGCACAGGTAAGGGTGAAAAGGTGCGGTAAGAGCGCACCGCGCGGGTGGCAACACTTCGCGGCACGGTAAACCCCACCCGGAGCAAGACCAAATAGGGGAACGATGGCGTGGCCCGCGCTGTTCCCGGGTAGGTCGCTACAGGCGCACGGTGACGTGCGTCGCAGATGAATGGCTGTCCCTGACAGAACCCGGCTTACAGGCCGGCTTCCCACCTTAAATTCCGTCCCCTTTGTCCCACCAGCGCTCCGGCGCTCCTGCCAGTGCTCATGGGGCATCTGAAGACTGCACTGCAAGCCCCTGATTTTTCTTTCCTCTCTTTGTGCGGTTTCTCCCACAAGGCGGCGCTAAGTTGCTGTCTGCAAAGCAAGAATTCCCCGAGTTCCGACTGACTTTGTATTGCAATGTGGGAATCGGCGGCCTATAGTGGCGAAAAGTGGGGCGAAGTGGAAAATAATGGATTACGAATTCCACCGAGTTGGGGGATAGCGTTTGTTCCGCGGCGTCAACAATCTGAACCTCGATGCCAAGGGGCGTCTGGCCGTGCCGACGCGCTATCGGGAGCGTATTGCCGACATTTCCGCGGGGCAGATGGTGGTGACCATCGACACCGACGAACGCTGCCTGTTGCTCTACCCGCTCCCCGTCTGGGAGGAGATCGAGCGCAAGCTCGACGCCCTGCCCAGCTTCAACAAGCAGGCGCGCCGGGTGCAGCGCCTGCTCATCGGTCACGCCACCGAGGTGGAGATGGACGGCCAGGGGCGCCTGCTGTTGCCGCCGCCCCTGCGCAGCTTCGCCGCCCTGGACAAGCAGGTGGTGTTGATCGGCCAGGGCAAGAAATTCGAGTTGTGGGACGAGCAGACCTGGAACGAGCGCCGTGACCGGTGGCTCGACGAGGAGGGCGACGAGGGGCTGGAAATGCCAGCCGACCTCGAGTCGCTGTCGCTCTGACCGCGATGGGTGAGGTCGCCTTCACCCATCGCCCGGTACTGTTTACCGAGGCGCTTGAAGCGCTCGCCGTGCGGGCCGAAGGGCACTACGTCGACGGCACCTTCGGGCGCGGCGGCCACGCCGAGGCGATTCTCGCCCGTCTCGGCCCGGAGGGAGGGTTGCTGGCCATCGACAAGGATCCTCAGGCGGTGGCCGAAGGGCGCCGCCGCCTTGGTGATGATGAGCGCTTTTCAATCATGCAGGGGTCGTTTGCGATGCTGGACCGGTTCGTGGAACGGCAGGGCTGGGTCGGACGGGTGGATGGCATCCTGCTCGACCTCGGGGTCTCTTCGCCCCAGCTCGACGATCCCGCGCGCGGCTTCAGCTTCCTGCGTGACGGCCCCCTCGACATGCGCATGGATCCGAGCTCCGGCCAGAGCGCGGCGGATTGGCTGGCGCACGCCGACGAGGGTGCGATCGCCGAGGTGCTCAAGCACTACGGCGAGGAGCGCTTCGCCCGGCGCATCGCCCGGGCCATCGTCAAGGCGCTGGCCGAGGCGCCGATCGTCACCACCGGGCGCCTGGCCGAGGTGGTCGCCGCCGCCCATCCGGCCTGGGAAAAGGGGCGCCACCCGGCCACCCGCAGCTTTCAGGCGATCCGCATCCACGTCAACCGCGAGCTCGAGGATCTGGACCAGGCTCTCAGGCAGAGCATCGACCTGCTCGCCCCCGGCGGGCGCTTGGCGGTGATCAGCTTCCACTCCCTGGAGGACCGCAGGGTCAAGCGCTTCATGCGCGACCAGGCGCGCGGTGACCAGCTGCCGCCGGACCTGCCGGTGCGGGATCACGAGCGCAACGCGCGCCTGCGCCTGGTGGGCAAGGCGGTGCATCCGGGCGCGGCCGAGATCGCCGAGAATCCGCGGGCCCGCAGTGCGGTGCTGCGGGTCGCGGAGCGGCTGGCATGAGCCCGGCGCAGGTGACCGTGACAGGTCTGGCGCTGGCGGTGATCGCCTCGGCCATGGGCGTGGTCTACGCCCAGCACGAGACGCGCAAGCTGTTCATCGAACTGCGTGCGCTGCAAGGCAAGCACCAGCGGATGGAGGTGGAGTGGGGCCAGCTGCAGCTGGAGCAGAGCACCTGGGCCACCCACGGCCGGATCGAAAAGCTGGCGCGGAAAAAACTCGGCATGCGTATTCCGGGGCCGGGCGAGGTGGTGGTGATCACGCCATGAGCGAACAGCACGGCGACAAGGGTTATCTCGCGCGGCGCGTCAGCGTGCTGACGCTGTACGTGCTGGCCATCCTGGCCCTGGCCGCGCGCGCCGGCCAGCTGGAGCTGTTCGACAACGACTTCCTCCAGAACCAGGCCGACGCCCGCCAGCTGCGGGTGATCGAGATCCCCGCCCATCGCGGCATGATCACCGACCGCAACGGCGAGCCGCTGGCCATCAGTACCCCGGTGCAGTCGGTCTGGGCCAATCCGCAGAAGCTGATGCTGGCCAGCGACCGCCTCGGCGCCCTGGCGCGGGTGCTGCGGCTCCGGCCCGATCATCTGCGGCGCATGGTGGCCAGCCGCGGCAATCGCGAGTTCGTCTACCTCAAGCGCCACGTACGCCCCGAAATCGCCCGCAAGGTGGTCGCCCTCGGGCTGCCCGGGGTGGGCCTCAAGCCCGAATACCAGCGCTTCTATCCCGCCGGCGAGGTGGCCGCCCACGTGGTCGGCTTCACCAACATCGACGACCACGGCCAGGAGGGGCTGGAGCTGGCCTACGACAAGTGGCTGAGCGGCAAGCCGGGCGCGGAGCGGGTGGTGCGCGACGGTCGCGGCCGGGTGGTCGAGGAGCTGGAGATGCTGCGGCCGATGCGCCCCGGCAAGCCGCTGACCCTGAGCCTCGACCGGCGCATTCAGTATCTCGCCTACCGCGAGTTGAAGGCGGCGGTGGTCGCTGATCGCGCCCATTCGGCCTCACTGGTGCTGCTCGACGCGCGCACCGGCGAGGTGCTGGCGATGGTCAACCAGCCCTCCTACAACCCCAACAACCGCAGCGGGCGGGAAGGGGCGCGCATGCGCAACCGCGCGGTGACCGACGTGTTCGAACCCGGCTCCACCGTGAAGCCGTTCACCATCGCCTGCGGTCTGGAGAACGGCGTGATCCGCCCCAACACGGTGATCGACACCACCCCGGGGCTCTACCGCGTGGGGCGCAAGGTGATTCGCGACGACGGCAACTACGGGCGTCTCGACATCACCCACATCATCGCCAAGTCGAGCAACATCGGCGCGGCCAAGATCGCCCTGTCGATGAAGCCGGAGCAGCTCTGGTCGGTGCTCAATCAGGTCGGCTTCGGCCAGATCACCGCCAGCGGCTTCCCCGGCGAGTCATCCGGCGTGTTGACCGACTACCGCGAGTGGAACCGGATCGAGCAGGCCACCATGGCCTATGGCTACGGCCTCTCGGTGACCCCGCTGCAGCTGGCCCAGGCCTACGCCATCATCGCCGCCGACGGCGTGCGCCGGCCGGTCAGCTTCCTCAAGGTCGACGTGCCGCCCAAGGGGCAGCAGGTGCTGACCCCGCAGGCCGCCTCCGAGGTGCGGCGCATGATGGAGGCGGTGGTCAGCCGCGAGGGCACCGCCTACCGTGCCCGGGTGGCCGGTTACCAGGTGGCCGGCAAGACCGGCACCGTGCACAAGGCGGTCGCCGGCGGCTATGCCGCGGACCACTACATGGCGATCTTCGCCGGGATGGCCCCAGCCAGCCGGCCGCGTCTGGTGATGGTGGTGATGGTCAACGATCCCACCGAAGATGGCTACTTCGGCGGCCTGGTGGCGGCGCCGATCTTCTCCAAGGTGATGGCCGGCGCCCTGCGCCTGCTCGGTGTGCCGCCGGACGACCTGCCGGTGCACGAGGCGGCCGGCAAGCGGCCGGGAAACCCCGCATGATGCCCGCGCGCGAGCACACAGCGAACCACACCCTGGCCGAGTTGCTCGACGGCCTGGTCGCACTGCCCGACGCGCAGGAGCGGCCGGTGTCCGGGCTGGCCCTGGACAGCCGCCGGGTCCACCCGGGCGAGCTGTTCCTGGCCTGCGCCGGCCAGCGCGTCCACGGCGCCGAATACGCCGCCACCGCGGTGGCCGCCGGCGCTGTTGCGGTGGCCTGGGAACCGGCCCCCGGCATGGAGGCGGCGAGCCTGGCCGGGCTCGGGGTACCGGCGGTCGCCGTGCCCAAGCTCTCGCGCCACCTGGGCGAGATCGCCGACCGCTTCTACGACCACCCCTCCGAGGACCTGTGCGTCCTCGGCGTCACCGGCACCAACGGCAAGACCTCCTGCAGCCACTTTCTGGCTCACGCCCTGAACACGCCGCAGCAGCCCTGCGCGGTGATCGGCACCCTGGGCTACGGCCGTCCCGAGGCCCTGGTCGACACCGGCCACACCACCCCGGACGCGGTCACCCTGCAGGCGATCCTGGCGCAGATGCGCGACGCCGGCACCCAGCGGGTGGCCATGGAGGTCTCCTCCCACGGCCTGGAGCAGGGGCGGGTCAACGGGATTCACTTCGATCTCGCGCTGTGGACCAACCTGAGCCGCGAACACCTCGACTATCACGGCGATATGCAGGCCTACGCCGCGGCCAAGCGCCGCCTGTTCGCCGTGCCGAGCCTGATGCACGCGGTG
>CAZMMH010000099.1:0-7700 GCA_964567315.1 uncultured Gammaproteobacteria bacterium | reverse complement strand
GCTTGAGCAGGCGCGCGCAGTGGGCCAGGGCCGTGGGGGTGTTGATGTACTGGAAACTCTCGCTGAACAGCACCGCGTCGTAGGCGCCAGCGGTCTCCTCCACCGGCATATCCTCGAAGCGGCACTCGAAGACCCGGCTGTCGTTGCCTGGCAGCCGCTCCAGGCGCTCGCGCACCTTGGCGCTGAGCGCCGGCGCCGGGCTGACGCCGTCGGCATGGTAGCCGCGCAGGAGCATCTGTTCGAGGATGTGACCGGTGCCGCAGCCGACGTCGAGCACCCGGGTGCCGTCTGCCGCGGGCGGCAGTGCCGCCAGCAGCATGTCCGTGTAGCGCTGCTGGGCGATGGGCAGGTTGCGCAGGCTGCGCTCGATGTCCTCCTGCCACAGCCCGTAATGCAGGTCGTCGACGCCCAGCAGCTGCTGGCCGAGCACCAGCCCCAGCTCCCGGCTGTCCATCTTGCGCTTGCTCAAACCTTGTTCCCCCGGGATGGGCCGGGACGGCGCCCCGCAGCGGGACGCCGCGCGCCGGGCCTGGCCGTCTTACTTGAGCTGTTCCTGCAGCAGGGTGAGGATGCGCTCGGCGGTCTCGGAGTGTTCCGGCTGGCCCTTTTCGTTGGCCACCCGAATGGTGCTGCCGCTACCCTGCTGCTTGACCCGGATCTCGTAGCGGCCCTCGGGCGACTTGTCCGAGCGCCAGAAGGCAAGCTTGGAGAAGAAGCTCTTGTCCTCTTCGGTGCGCGGATCGTGATAGCGCACGTAGTAGATGCCCTCACTGCGGTTGCGGTCCTCGACGGTGAAGCCGACCCGGTCCAGGGCCAGGCCGGTGATACGCCAGGCGTTGGCGAAGCCGTCGTCCAGGCTCAGGCTGACCGCGCCGTCCTTGCCGCGCACCAGTTGTACCCGGCTCTGCGCCTGATCGGGGGCCTTGGCCATCTCCTTGCGCGCCTGTTTTTCGTTGGCGCCCAGGTAGACCATCAGCCGGGTAAGCATCTCCGCCTCCAGCTCCGGATCGGAGGGGCGGGCCTGCCACATCGTGTTGTCGCCCTTGGCCACCTCTTCCAACCCATAGTGGGTCAGGTAGATCTCGGTGGTGCCCGGCTTCACGCCCCGCTCCAGGCGCACCCGGAACTTGTCTCGGGTGGCCGCCGAGTAGGCGTTGGCGAAGACCTTGCTGACCAGCTTGCGGATCGGTCCGTCGGGAATGTCGGCGCGGTTCTCGGCCCAGTCGGTCTCAATGATGCCGATCTTGGGATTGTCACGCTTGATCAGGAAGCCGTTGGTCTGCCAGAACTGATTGATCCGCTCCCACAACGCCGCCGGGGTGGCGTTGACCACCAGCCAGCGCTTGTCGCCGTCGCGGACGATGCGCATGTTCTGCTCTTTCGGCAGCACCGCCGGGGTGGCAGTGCCGGTATTTTGGGCCTTGTCGTAATCGGCCGAACTGGCGCTGGGCGGCACCGCCATGGTATCGCCGAGGCCGCTGCTGTTGAGGTCCGGCGGCACGTCGAGCTTGCGCACCGTGGTGCTCTTCTCGTAGTCGGCCGAATGGTCGGGCAGGGCCTTGTCGACGGTGCTGCAGGCGCCGAGCAGCAGGACGCCTGCCAGTGCCAGGAACAGGGAGAGCTTTCGCTGGAAATTCATGGTCTAGGTACTTCCGGTTGCAGATTCAGATCAGGCCCGCCTGGCGCATAGCCTCGTGCAGCGGCTCCCGAAAACGTTCGGCCAGCGGCGTCAACGGCAGACGGATGCCCGGCGCCACCAGCCCCATTTGGTACAGGGCCCACTTCACCGGGATGGGATTGGCCTCGAGGAACAGCGCCTGGTGCAGCCCCTCTAACCGCTTATTGACCGCGGCCGCCTCGTCCCGGTTCCCGGCCAGCGCCGCCAAACACATCTCGTGCATCAGCCGCGGGGCCACGTTGGCGGTCACCGAGATCACCCCCTGACCGCCCTGGAGCATGAACTCCATGCCGGTTCCGTCATCGCCGCTGTAGAAGTCGATCCGGCTGTCGCAGCGCTCGCGCATCGCGCGCAGCCGTTCCAGATCGCCGGTGGCGTCCTTGATGCCGACGATGTTGGGAATGTGGGAGAGACGCTCCACCGTCTCGGGCAGCATGTCGCAGGCGGTACGCCCGGGCACGTTATAAAGGATCTGTGGCACCGGCACCGCCTCGGCCACCGCCTTATGGTGGAGGTAGAGCCCCTCCTGGGTCGGCTTGTTGTAATAGGGGGTCACCAACAGGCAGGCGTCGGCGCCGGCCTCCATGGCACAGCGGGTCAGCTCGATGGCCTCACGGGTGGAGTTGGCGCCGGTGCCGGCGATCACCGGGGCGCGCCCGGCGACCTTGCGCACCACCCGGGCGATCACCTCGCAATGCTCGCCCTCGTCCAGGGTGGCCGACTCCCCGGTGGTCCCCACCGCCACGATGGCATCTGAGCCCTGCTCGATGTGAAACTCAACCAGCGCGTCCAGCCCCTCGTAATCGAGGGCACCGTCCGGGTGCATCGGCGTCACCAATGCGACCATGCTGCCGTGGAACATCGAGGTCTCTCCCCAGGAAAATCAATCCCGCATGGTACTTGGGGCGTCAGGGGAAGACAAGCCGCCCGCGGCGCCGGGACGGGGTAGCGCACGGGGCCGTCGGGTTGCCCTTGCGGCGGGTCCCGTTCGCGGTACACTGCGCAGGTCCACGCCCTCCACAGTACGAGAAGGTTTCCATGCAGCACCTGGTAATTTCGGCCCTCGGCAGCGACCAACCCGGTATCGTCGACGCCCTATCGGAGGCCGTGTTCGACGCCGGCTGCAACATCGCCGACAGCCGCATGACGGTGCTCGGTGGAGAATTCGCCACCCTGCTGCTGGTGAGCGGCAACTGGAACAACATCGCCAAGCTGGAGCAGAGCTTGCCCAAGCTGAGCGAGCGCCTCGGCCTGACCACCACCACCAAGCGGACCCAGCGATCGACCGCCAAGAGCGACCTGCTGCCCTACATGGTCGAGGTAATCTCCCTGGACCACCCGGGCATCGTGCACAATCTGGCCAACTTTTTTGCCAGTCGCGGGATCAACATCCAGGAGCTGACCACCACCAGCTACGCCGCCGCCCACACCGGCACGCCGATGTTTTCCCTGCACATGACCATCAACGTGCCGGCGCACACCCTGATCGCCGCGCTGCGGGACGAATTCCTCGACTTCTGCGAGCAACTCAACCTCGACGCCATCATCGAACCGGTCAAGGGGTAACCGGACTGTCATCCGCCGTCCCTACCCTGAGATCGCGCCATGGAGAGAATATGAGCGAGATCGAAATCGGCAAGCAAGCCCCCAAATTCTCCCTGCCGGCCACCGGCGACCAGACCCTCAGCCTGGCCGACTTCAAGGGCCGCAAGCTGGTTCTGTACTTCTATCCCAAGGACAGCACCCCCGGCTGCACCAAGGAGGGCCAGGCCTTCAGCGCCCTCTACCCCAAGTTTCAGGCGGCGGACTGCGAGATCCTCGGGGTCTCCCGTGACGGGGTCAAATCCCACGAAAACTTCAAGGCCAAACAGGGCTTTCCCTTCGAGTTGCTCTCCGACAAGGAGGAGACCCTGTGCCAGGCCTTCGATGTGATCAAGGAAAAGAACATGTATGGCCGCAAGGTGCTGGGCATCGAGCGCAGCACCTTCCTGATCGACCCTAAGGGCGTGCTGCGCGCCGAGTGGCGCAAGGTCAAGGTTGACGGCCACGCCGAGGAAGTTCTGGCCGCCGTGCAGGGGCTCTAGCCGCGGCTCACGGCATCCATGATCCGCAGCGCCCCCAGACCCACCGTATTCCCTTTCACCAGCCACCGGATGCGCGCATGACCCCGACCGCGATTCAGAAAGGCAAGCGTCTCTTCGTCCTCGACACCAACGTGCTGATGCACGATCCCACCGCCCTCTTCCGCTTCCAGGAGCACAACGTCTTCCTGCCGATGGTGGTGCTGGAGGAGCTGGACAACAACAAGAAAGGCCACTCGGAGGTCGCGCGCAACGCCCGTCAGGCGAGCCGCTTCATGGACGACCTGATGAGCAACGCCAGCAAGGAGGAGATCGACCACGGCCTGCCCCTGTCCCAGAGCGAGATGCTGGCCCAGACCCTGGGCCCGAGCGGCCGGCTGTTCTTCCAGACCAGCAATATGGAGGCCGAGCTGCCGCCCAGCCTGCCGGGCAACCGCCCCGACAACAGCATTCTCGGCACCACCCTGGCATTGAAGATGGGCCACTCGGGGGTGGAGATCACCCTGGTCTCCAAGGACACCAACATGCGGATCAAGGCGGCGGTGCTCGGCATCCACGCCGAGGACTACCGCAACGACCAGGTGCTCGAAGACGTCAACCTGCTCTACAGCGGCGTGAGCGAGCTGCCGGTCGACTTCTGGGAGCGCCACAGCAAGGCCATGGAGTCCTGGCAGGAGGAAGGCCGCACCTTCTACCGCATCACCGGCCCCGAGACCGCCAACTGGTCACCCAACCAGTTCCTCCACCTGGAGAGCGCGGAACCCTTCGAGGCCGTGGTTCACCGGGTCGAGGAAGGTTCGGCCGTGATCGAAACGGTGCGTGACTACAGGGGCGAGCGCAACGGGGTGTGGAGCATCCACGCCCGCAACCGCGAGCAGAACTTCGCCCTCAATCTGCTGATGGACCCGGAGATCGACTTCGTCAGCCTGGTCGGCCAGGCCGGCACCGGCAAGACCCTGCTGACCCTGGCCGCGGGCCTGGCCCAGACCCTGGACGAGAACCGCTACCGCGAGATCATCATGACCCGCGTCACGGTGCCGGTGGGCGAAGACATCGGCTTCCTGCCGGGCACCGAGGAGGAGAAGATGACCCCCTGGATGGGCGCCCTGATGGACAACCTGGAGGTGCTCACCCAGAGCGAGCACAACAGCGAGTGGGAACGGGCGGCAACCCAGGAACTGCTCAACAAACGGATCAAGATCCGCTCGCTCAACTTCATGCGCGGGCGCACCTTCCTGAGCAAGTACATGATCATCGACGAGGCCCAGAACCTCACCTCGAAACAGATGAAGACCCTGATCACCCGCGCCGGCCCCGGCACCAAGGTGGTCTGCCTCGGCAACGTGGCCCAGATCGACACCCCCTACCTCACCGAGACCAACTCGGGCCTGACCTACGTGGTCGACCGCTTCAAGGGCTGGTCCCACAGCGGCCACATGACCCTGACCCGCGGCGAGCGCTCGCGCCTGGCCGATTTCGCCTCCGAAGCGCTTTAGGGGCGGGGCCGGCGGGCGCCAGAGCGGGGTGACGCCCCGCCTGGCGCCTGCTGCCGGTCGCCTACTGTTCGGCGGCCAGCGCCTTTGGCGGCATCCGCGGCCAGCAGGAGAGCACGGCCTGCACCAGGGTGGCCAGAGGGATGGCGAAGAAGACGCCCATGAAGCCCCACAGGCCGCCGAACACCAGCACCGCGACGATGATCGCCACCGGGTGCAGGTTGACCACCTCCGAGAACAGCAGCGGCACCAGCACGTTGCCGTCCAGCGCCTGGATCACCGCGTAGGCACCGATCAGGTAACCGAAATCGCTGGTCAGGCCCCACTGGAAATAGGCGATCAGCGCCACCGGCAGGGTCACCACGGTGGCGCCGATGTAGGGAATGATCACCGACAGCCCCACCAGCATGGAGAGCAGCATGGCGAACTGCAGCCCCATCATGACGAAGGTGACGTAGGTCGCCACCCACACCACCAGGATCTCGAGGAACTTGCCACGCACATAGTTGGCGATCTGGATGTCCACGTTGTGCCAGACCCGGGCGGCCAGAGTGATATCCCGCGGCAGGTAACGCAGGAACCAGCCGACGATGCGCTCCTTGTCCTTGAGGAAGAAGAACACCAGCAGGGGCAGCAGCACCACGTAGACCAGGACGGTGATCAAGGTCACCACCGAGGCGAGCGAGTAGGAGAGCACCCGCTGCCCCCAGGAGGCGATCTCGGTGCGGATCGAGCCGATCACCTCGGTCATCTGCTCCGGCGTAATGATGTTGGGATAGCGTTCGGGCAGGCGCATCAGGGCGTCCTGGCCATGACCAATCATCGCGGGCAGCTGCTGGAACAGCTGGGTGGTCTGCCGGGTAAGCAGCGGCAGCAGCCCGAACAGCACGAACAGCAGCATCGCCATGAACAGAATGAAGACGATCAGCACCGCGGCGAAACGCGGCACCCGCAGCCGCTGCAGGCGCACCACGAGGCCTTCCAGCAGATAGGCGATCACCAGTGCCGCCAGCACCGGCAACAGCATGTCGCCCATGAGCAGGACCACGGCGAAGCCGAGGACCAGCAGCACCGCCAGGATCACCACCTGGGGATCGGAGAAGTAGTGGCGAAACCAGTTGCGGACGCCCTGCATCAGACGTCGTCGCCGAGCAGGCGGCGGTAGTGGCGTTCGAACAGTGCCTCCAGCTCGTCGATCACCTCCATCGGGTTGCGCCCGTACATCACGTGCTGGGTCACCAGCATGGAGGTCTCGTTGAGCAGGTTGCCGCGCTCGACCATCGGATAGGTGGCGGAAAGGCGTTTGACCGCGGCCACCACGCTTTCCCGCTCGGGGCGGGGAATCGGCTCCGGCGCGGGCGGCGGCCCGTCGGCCTCCACCGCACCATGGCGGTCGAAGAGAAACTCGGCGTACTCGAGCAGCGCCCGGCGGGGCTCGTCGGCAAGCTTCTCCGCAATCTCGGCCAGGCGCTGGTTGTCGGCGTCGCGGCTCATGGGCCCTCGCTCACAGAACCTGCTCGCGGTGTTCCTCACAGTAGGCGCGGGCGAACTCCAGCAACTCCTCCATCACCCGGTTGCGGAACTTCTGTTTCTGGCGCACGAAGGAGAACGGTCGCTCCAGCGGCGGATCCAGGCGCACGCCCATCAGGGTGCCCAGCTCCAGTTCCTTGAGGATAGTCGAGACGGAGATGATCGAAATGCCCATGCCGGCCTCGATCGCCCCCTTCACCGCCTCCGGGCTGCCCAGTTCCATCGAGACCTTGAGGGTCTTGCCGTCGTAGCCCTGGGCGGCCACGTAGTCACCGATCACCTCGCGGGTACCGGAGCCCTCTTCGCGGCAGATGTACGGAAACTCGACGATCTTGTCGATGCCGATGCTGCCCTCGGTGGCCAGGGGATGCGACGGCGGCATGGCCACCACCAGCTGGTCGTTGCGGCAGACCTCGACCACCAGATTCTTGTTGGCCACCGGCGATTCGACCACACCCAGGTCGATGACATTGTTCTCCACCATCGACACGATGCCGTCGGAATTGGCGACCTTGAGCTGGATGTTGACGTCTGGATACTTGGCCTTGAAGTTGCCTAGCAGCGCGGGAAGCATGTACTCGGCAATGGTGGTGCTGGCGCCGATGGTCAGGGCGCCGCTGATCTCGCCGGTCACCTCGCGAACCGCATTTTCCATCTCGTCGTAGAGCTCAAAGATGCGGTCGGCGTAGTCGAACACCCGGCGCCCGGCCTCGGTGAGGCTGATGCGGTTGTGGGTGCGGTCGAACAGCCGGGTATTGAAATGTTCCTCCAACTGGCGGACCTGGAAGGTCACCGCCGGCTGGGTCATGTGCAACGTCTCGGCGGCCTTGGTGAAGCTGAGCAACCGGGCCACCGTGTGAAAGACCTGTAACCTACGATCTGCCATAGAATCCTGCTGTCCGGCCGAGTGGGGGTACG
>CAZMMH010000098.1:0-7702 GCA_964567315.1 uncultured Gammaproteobacteria bacterium | reverse complement strand
GTCGCTACTGGGTGTTCCAGATGGCTGAGGTCGCAATGAGTAGGGTGAACTTCTCATCCATACTACACTCAGCACTTCAATTGCGTGCCCGCAGGTCATGTTTTTGACGAATCCCGAAGCAGAAGACCGAGTCCTGCTTCACGCAGTCGGGATAGGTGCGCCTTCATGGCCGATTTCAGCCGGGAACCACCTGCCCCAACAGGGCCTGTTGAGCCAAAACGGAGGCTCATGCCATGATCTGGGTAGTGGAGACCAGGACAGTCGAACGAGCGAGGGGTCTCGACGGAGGTTCACGTTGATATGGGGAATGTCAGATAAGAGCTATTGTTGGATAGTAGATGCGATGGGAAATTGAAGAGTAACAGGTCATTGAGCAGCATAGAAGCACGAAAAAAAGAAGCGAGGTATTGATGAAATATTTCTTGGACAATGGCTCTTATTATCTTGAAATTTGGAATATTAGACCTCCAGTTCTTTGGGCTAAGGCGGATGATTATTCATTTAGAGAAAAAGAGATTATCGATTTAATGAAGATGTTTGGAGACTATTACATGTTTACATGGTCGTATACCAGTGGAAATGCTATGTCCAAACGAATTAGAAAGAGAAGGAGAGCATTTGGAAGATTTCGGGAATTGTCAAAAGACATTGTTGTAGAAATGACTAGGTTTATTGGCAAAGAAGAAGTGTTTTTCGATATCGCGAAGGTTAGCAGAAAAGGCGCTGGGGACGTTGAGCGTATGGCGAAAGACTCTAGATGGGGAATTACTAGTGGGCTAATCCTATCCAAGGATAAGCTTGATTGTTTTCCGAGTGAACTAGTAGAGCTTTTTAGAATTTCAGAAAATGAAGTTGATGTAACAAAGAGAGAAGAAAAAAAGTTACTAGTTGTGAAGTATATTAATTCATTACTGGAGCAGGGCAGGTTGCCGATACAGATCGTTGAAGGTCCAGACGCAGAGCAGTTTTTGTTGGTTCCGATTGGTGAATTGGATGTTGGAATGGGCGTGGAATTCATCGATGAAAAAGATTTCGAAAGATGGACTAGTCGCGGCTTTGAAATGAGATCCATAAGATAGATGACTAAAATGGATGGGGATATGCGAATACATTTGCAGTTTCGAGATTGATATTGACATATGGTTCAATTTGAGAGAATATAGACAAGCGCAAGTATTTGGCATCAAGAGAGTACTTGAGCGAAAGATTTGAATGTTCACTTGCTGGATCGTGCTTTATGCTTTAGTGTTGGTTTATGCTCTATTGTGATTATGGTGAGGCAGATAGCGTTTGGATTCGAACCACTGACTTATTGAATTCAACGGACGAGAGACGAGAGAAGGATTTTATTTCGTGAGCACCATTTGCCATGTTTGTACCAACTGACTATTGGTTACAACGCCAAATGGAGGGCATGGATTGTGGGGATTTTTATCTCGCGTATAGAATGGAGGAGGTTGGCGAGATGAGAATAAAGGTATTGATATATGTATTGGTTATATTGGTATGTGTTGCGTCACTATCGAGTGGTTGCTCAAAGTATGGAAAACACGATGCGAGGGATGTTTTCGGTATAGGTAGTGCTGATTTAAATGCGTTTTGCCTAGAGTATACAGGTTGCATTGATAACAATGTTGGGTTTGGAGAATGCATTTATGATTTGATGGCTGTCAGGGAAGGGACGAGGTGGGCTGTAACGTCCATAGAGATTCAGCCGCAGCTAATGATTGCGATAAATAGAATTGAGTGCTTTAGTGCCGCGAGCACTAGTTGCAATGAATTGGCGACTTGCCTTGGATTTTCGCCGAATGACACCTGTAGATCGACAAAGGCAAGCTGCAAGAATAATAGTTCAATGGATGTTTGCGTTCTCTCGAGGAAGTTGGGGTGGCTCAGCGCGGTGTATAATTGTGGAGATATTGGCTTTAGGTGCCAGGAAGAGCCAAACTATCATTTAACAAGTTATTGTGGTGAATCACCGAGGTCTCTGGGGGAGAAGAGATTCGTAAGATGCGAAAGGGGCGACATAGCAATAATAGATAACGGTGTTGAAAGGGTGGGGGTTGATTGTAGGAAATATGGTGCTGTATGCAACAGAGATGAGGCTGGCAGTGATTTAGAGTATGGTAGCATATGCAAGGGAGATGGAGAAGCGTGTAGCGATGATGTTGATGAGATAAGGTGTGAGGGTGATAAAATCGTATCGTGCTTCAGCGGGAAGAGATCGGTATTTGATTGTGCTTTGATTGGACAAACGTGTTCCGGCAGTCATGGACTGTACAACGTATTCTGCTCTCCGGCTGAATGCCATCCATTGTCTTATGGCGATCATTGCGATGGTGATATGCTTTACTATTGTTCTGAAAGTGGCGTTGATAGTCTAGATTGCGTTCAGGCTGGGTTTGAGGGGTGCACGGATGCCAGGTTTTCTGTTTGTGAGCCTGGCGGATGATTGATTTCGGGCGATCGAGTTTTTGGGAGAACACAAGAATGGGCCGGATATTGGTACGACAGTCGAACTAGTTGGCTGTACAGGTTGAGCCTATGAAAACCCTTGTCAACCCAGAAAGCGACAGTTGCGACTCTCACCACTAGCCTATTCGGGATCAATTGGTCACACTTCACTTTGCGGAGTGCAGGGTCCCAAAAGTAATTATGGGCTTCCAGCCCAAACAAATTGACGGGTTGCCCTGCACGGATTCGAATCGCATTTGTGGTGTCGACGATCCTGGTTACTGCCTCCAGCTATGCCGTTGTCAGTCTGTAGACCTTGTTCCTTTGTAACCGTCCGAGCAACCCCGTCTTGAATCCCCCCTGTAACTCGTGATTCTCATTTGACTACTCGGTTCAACTTTTATTTCGCAACCTTGATGTTGAACTCGATGAGCCGAACAAGAAGACGGCGAAAGCTCTTGAGCGAGTGAAGAGAGACAAGCTGTATGCCGAGAAGGTCTTGCTTGCGCAGAAGATCGAGCTCCTACTGCTTGGATACAAGAAGCACTTCTGCCGTGCGTGCGAGGCGGAGTCTTCCCTCTAGAATCTGTGTCAGCGGCGCCACGATCACAACCACTCGGATCATCTGCGACATTTTCAAGGCCCTCCTGCAGGCCTTACTAGCGGTCTATGCGAGGAGACTTGGACCTGCATCCAAGCTCAGCTCGTCAAGCCTCCAGGTTTTTGCAACGCTGGGGTGGATTCAATCTGACATTCCCCATATCAACGCGAACCTACATCGAGACCCCTTGTTGGCTCGACTGATATAGCAACAACTTCCCAGATCATTGCATGGGCCTCCGTTCCGGCGCAACATGCCCCTTGGGCGTAGGTGGCTTCTGACCGAAATCGGCAGAGAGGACGCACCTGTCCCAGCTGTGTGAAGCAGCAGTCCGTCTTTTCCAGCGTGGTGCGTCAGAAACATGACCTGCGGTCCTGCAGAAGGCGGCAGGACGATTGGGAATCATCGGAACGCAATTGAAGTGCTGAATCGAGTGTGGAGGAGAAGTTCACACTACTCATTGCGACCTGAGCCATCTTTAATACCCAGTAGCGGCCGTGCATGACGGTCTTTGCTCTGATCTCGATGAGCTCGGCGAGCAGCATCCGCATGGACGTTCCCTCGCCGCAGGTCGGTATCAGAACTCCGCGCTGGTGACCGCGAAGGTGCCGGTAGCGACGGCGATCAGGCGGCCCGCCGATCGCGCAAGGCTTCGCTGTGCTCGGGGACGGGCACGGCCGCCTCAGGACCCGGCCCGGTCGCGGGCGATGAGCGCGGCGCCCAGGGCGCCGACCGTGTCGGGCTCGGGCGGCACGGTGACCTCGACGCCCAGGGCGCGGCCCAGGGCGCGGACCACGCCCGGGTTGCGGGCCACCCCGCCGCTCATGGCCACCTGCAGGCCTGCGCAGTCGGGGGCGACCCGCTTGGCCAGCGCCCGGGTGCGGTTGGCGATGGCCCGGTGCAGGCCGGCCACGATCTCGGAGACCTCGGTGCCCTCGGCGATCAGCGAGACCACCTCGCTCTCGGCGAACACGGTGCACATGCTCGACAGGGTCAGGTCCGAGTCCTCGTGGGCCGACAGCGCGCCCAGCTCGGACACCTCCACCTCGAGCGCCCGGGCCATGGCCTCCAGGAAGCGGCCGGTGCCGGCGGCGCACTTGTCGTTCATGGCGAACTCGATCACCTTGCCGTCAGGCCCCAAGCGGATGGCCTTGGAGTCCTGGCCGCCGATGTCGACCAGCAGGCCGGTCCCGGGCAGCAGCGCGTGGATGCCGCGGGCGTGGCAGGTGATCTCGGTGACCGAGGCCAGCCGGTCTTCGACCCGGTCGCGGCCGTAGCCGGTGGCCACGGTCGCGGCCACCCGGGCCGGATCGATCCCGGCCGCCTGGATGACCTCCGAGCGCGCCCGGGCGATGGCGTCCAGGTTGCGCGCCCCGGTCGGCACCACCCGCCAGGCCAACCGCTCGCCGGCCGCATCGATCAGGACCGCGTCGCAGGACAGGCTGCCCACGTCCACGCCCAGGTAGGTGCGCTCGTCCATCGTGCTCTAGGCCCCCTTGCGCTCGGCCAGCATCTCCACGAAGGCCTCCAGGCGGGTGCGCAGCTGGCCCTCCGCGAAGGAGCGCGGATCCACGCAGTCCACCTCCAGGTTGGCCACCGGAACACCCGAGGCGCGCAAGCCCGCTTCGACCAGCCCGCGCGCGCCGGTTCCCTGGCGGCAACCCCACTGGCAGGGGTTGATGGCCCCGTCGACCGCGTACAGCCCGGCCAGCCGCTGCAGGTTGGTCACCCGGCGGGTGGCCGGGCCGCACAGCGGGATGCTCAGGGCGCGCTTGGCCATGCCGCGGTAGGGATCGTCCGGATCGACCGGCTCCCAGTCCACGTCGTTGAGCTCGTCCAAGACCACCGCCGCGCCCAGCTCGTCCAGGAAGGCCTCGATCGGGTTCTTGAACTGGATCCGGTTCTGAAGCCACATCAGCCGGACCCGCTCGCCGGTGGTGCCCGCCTGGCCGGCCGCGACCGTGGCGGCGAACTCCTGGCGGTACAGCTCGGCGATCTCCACCGCCGCCTCGGTCCCCAGGAACAAGCCCATCACGATCCCGAAGTTGACCAGGTCTCTGCGGCGGGCGGGCGAGGGCACGGCCGCCGCCAGCCGGTTGACCTCCAACCAGGCCGCCCGGGCCCGGTTGGTGGCCTCGACCGTCGCCCGCAGCCGGGCTGGATCCAGGCGCGTCCCGGTGCGCTGCTCGACGAAGGCGACCATGGCCCGGAACTGATCGGCTAGCTGATCCACCGCGCGATCGTCCAGGCGCGAGGGGACCTGGATGACGAACATGGGCTTCTGGGAGCGGCGGGCCAGGTGCTCGAGCACGGCCATGCCACCGGCGCACGGGGCGGTGGTGGCGATCAGGAAGTCCGGCTCGGGCATCATGCCCTGTTCGGTGGCCCCGGCCACCGAACGGTGGTAGGAGCAGGTGTCCGTGGAGAAGCCGGTCTGCTCGGCCGCCTCCAGGAAGGGTGGCACGCCACCGGTCGAGGCCAGCATGGCGCCGACGAACTCCACGAAACACGAGGTCACCCCCAGGGCCTGGAGCAGATCGTAGGGCGCCAGCACGCCGCACCAGGCCACCTTCTGATCCGGGCTGAACAGCCGGGTGCCGAGCCGGGCGATCTCCAGCGCGAAGCGCTTGCGGGCCCGCGGGCCCTCGGTCGTATGGGCCAGGCGATCTTCCAGGCCGGCGGTCAGGCTCTCGAAGTACTGGAGCATCATGGCGCTACCCTCGTATCATCTTGGCCGATCATCTCGGCGAAGGCCTCCAGCCGGGTGCGCTGCTGTCCCAGGGAGCGCAAGCTGCAGTCGCCCTCGAGCACCAGCAAGGGCAGCCCCTCCTCCCTGAGCCGCTCGCGCACCGCCGGCAGGCGCGACAGGTAGGGATCGCAGAACTTCATCACGTGGGCCACGACCCCGGCGGCCCCGGCTGCGCGGGCGCGTTCGAGGACCCGATCCGCCAGCACGCCCGGCCGGTCCGGATCGAAGGTCCGGGCGCAGGCCGGCCGGGCGAGCAGGGCCGCGGCCAGCTGCTCGATCGCCCGCTCGGGATCGTCCAGCCCGTAGGACGAAAGCTGGCGGCCGCCGGTGCACTGGTCGTCGGCCACCACCCGGACGCCGGCCTGGGCGAAGAGCTCGAAGGCGGCCGGATCGGGCAGCACGTTGCCGAACAGGAGCACCGCCGGGCCGCGGGCCGGCTCGCCCTCGACCGGGTCGGCCAGCCCGGCCCGAACCCGGGCCAGGGCTTCGTCCAGGGGGAGGGTCACCGCGGCCAGGGCCTCGGCCTGCCAGGCGGCCGCACCGCCGGCCACCGGCCGCAGGCGCGCCTCCAGGGCGGCCAGGCCCTCGGCCAGAGCGTCGTAGCGCCCGGTGGCCTCGATCACGGCCCGGCCCGTGACCGGCCGGCCTGTCCAGGTGCCCAGCTCCTCGGCCAGCCGGGCCAGCTCGTCGGCCAGGTAGGCGGTCGCGCCCGGGCCCGCGTGCACCGGCAGGTCCACCAGCGCCACCCGGTCGGCCGGCCGGGCGGTAGGCCAGGCGTCCGCCAGCCGGCGCATGGCGTCGCAGGAGTTGACGAACAGCACGCCGGTCAGCTCGGGCAGGTCTTCGCACAGGGCCCGGTCCAGGACGCGCTTGATGTGCGGACACAGGTTGTCGTGCAGGCGCTCGCCGGCCGCGTCCGGCGCGCCGCCCAGCGGCAGGATCCGGTAGGGCTCGAGACCGGCCGCGGCCATCAGCGGCAGCGGGGCGTAGGCGCAGGCGTAGCCGATCCTCGCTCGGGACTCTTGGCTCATGGCGCCTCCTCTCTCTTGTCCGTGTTGGCCAGCACCCGGCGCAGGCTGACCTTGAGCTGCTCCTGGTCGGCGGGCTCCACCCCGCGCATCACTCGGCTCATGGTCTGATCGATGGCGGCCAGCACCGGTGTCTGGATCCGGCGGCCCTCGTCGGTCAGGCGGATCCGCAGAGCGCGCCGGTCGCCCGGATCGGGCTCGCGCTCGACCAGGCCGTCGCGCACCATGCGATCCAGCACGCCGGTCATGGTGGACGGCTCCAGCCCGGCCCGCCGGCCCAGGTCGCCCACCTTGCTGTCGTCCTCGTTCCACAGGGCCAGCAGCACGCCCAGGTAGGAGATGCGCACCTGGTCCACGCCGGCCGAGGCCAGCTCCCGCTTCAGCACGGCGGTCACCGCCAGGGTGGCCCGGGAGATGAGGTAGTAGGGGCAGTCGACCGGATCGGGGACCTGGCTCAAGGCGTCCTCCCGTTTGGTTCTCATCTGTAAATTACTGATACGAATATTTCTGTCAAGGAGTTTTTGGGGGTGGCCGGTCCGGGTCGCGGGCCGGGACCTGACATACATGTCGTGATCCGGGTCACCCGGTCGGTTCGTCGTCGATCCAACTTCTATCTTTTCATATAGTTGCATTCTGGCATCGTCCTTGCTTTCCCAGGCTGCACTCGTCTTCGACTGGAGGAAATCATGAAAAGGATGTCGGTGCGGATGATCCTGAGCGCCGCCCTTGTGGCGGCCTGGGTACTGGTAGGCTGTGGTGGGGGAGATTTCGGCAGCTACCGTGGGAACCCGGGCGAATTCGGCGCCACCCAGGGCGGGGTCCAGGACATGGGCCTGGCCCGCGAGCTGATCGCGGCCGGCCAGGTGCCCC
>CAZMMH010000097.1:0-7764 GCA_964567315.1 uncultured Gammaproteobacteria bacterium | reverse complement strand
CTCCTCCATGAGGTTGCTCTGGGTGTGCAGGCGGCCGGCGGTGTCGGCGATCAGCACGTCGCTGCCGCGGGCGCCGGCCGCGCCGAGGGCGTCGAAGATCACCGAGGCGGCGTCGGCCCCCTTCTGCTGGGCAATCACCGGGATGTCGTTGCGCTCGCCCCAGGTCTGCAGCTGCTCCACCGCGGCGGCACGAAAGGTGTCGCCGGCGGCGAGCATCACCGAGCCGCCGCCAGCTTGCCGATGGTGGTGGTCTTGCCGGCGCCGTTGATGCCGACCATCAGGAGGCTGAAGGGCTTGACCCCGGCCGGCGGCTCCAGCGGCACGCTCACCGGGGCCAGGATCTCGATCATCTTGGCCCGTAGCGCGGCGAACAGCGCATCGGCGTCGGCCAGCTCCTTGCGCGAGGCCCGGGCAGTGAGATCGCTGATGATCGCCTGGGTCGCCTCGACCCCCACATCGGCCATCAGCAGGTGGGTCTCCAACTCCTCCAGGACCTCGTCGTCGATCTGTTTCTTCAGCGCGATGAGGTCGCGGACGTCGCTGTTGAGCACGTCGCGGGTGCGCGCCAGGCCCGACTTGATGCGGCCGAAGAAGCCCTTCTTCTGCTCGGGCTTGTCGGCGGTCGGCGCGGATTTGTCTTTGCGGAACCCAAACATGGATGATGTGGTCACAGCTGTGGCATCGGGCGCCGGTTATCCTACCATTCCGCCCCAGGCTGAGTAAGCCGAACCCATCCATCCGCGACGAGGTCACGGTATGCGTTTGATAAGAAGAATATTGTTGCTGCCGCTGGTGGCCCTGTTGGCGCCCGCGGCCTTTGCTGCCGGCGCCACCCACGAGTATCGGCTGGCCAACGGCCTGAAGCTGATCGTGCGCGAGGACCACCGCGCCCCGGTGGTGGTGTCGCAGATTTGGTACAAGGTCGGCTCGAGCTACGAGCCGGAGGGCACCACCGGTATCTCCCATGCCCTCGAGCACATGATGTTCAAGGGCACCAAGAAATACGGCCCCGGTATGTTCTCGCGCATCATCGCCGAGAACGGCGGCAGCGAGAACGCCTTCACCAGCCGCGACTACACGGCCTATTTCCAGATGCTGGAGAAGAGCCGCCTGCCGATCGCCTTCAAACTGGAGGCGGACCGGATGCAGAACCTGGCCCTGAAGGCCAAGGAGTACGCCAAGGAGATCCGGGTGGTGAAGGAGGAGCGGCGCATGCGCACCGAGGACAAGCCCACCGCGCTCACCGGCGAGCATTTCATGGCCGCGGCCTTCATGGAGAGCCCCTACGGCCAGCCGGTGATCGGCTGGGACGACGACCTCAACCATCTCACGGTCAAGGATCTGCGCGCCTGGTATCACCGCTGGTACGCCCCCAACAATGCCACCCTGGTGGTGGCCGGCGACGTGCGGCCGCGGGCGATCTACCGCCTGGCAAAGAAATACTTCGGCCCGATTCCGGCGCGCAGGATCGTTCCGGTCAAGCCGCGGATCGAGCCGGTTCAGAGGGGCGAGCGGCGCATCGTGGTCAAGGCGCCGGCCAAGCTGCCCTACCTGGTGATGGGCTACAAGACCCCCAACCTGAAGGCCGAGCCGAAGTCCTGGGAGCCCTACGCCCTGGACGTACTGGCCGGGGTGCTCGACGGCGGCGACAGCGCACGCCTCTCCCGCGAACTGGTACGCGGCAGCGCCGTGGCCACCTCGGCCGGCGCCGGCTACAGCCTCTACGCACGCCTGCCCGGGTTGTTCGAGCTCGATGCGATTCCGGCCCAGGGCCACACGGTCAAGGAGGTGGAAAACGCGCTGCTCGACCAGGTGCGCAAGCTGCAGCAGAAGCCGGTCTCCGCCGCGGAGCTGGAGCGGGTCAAGGCCCAGGTGGTGGCGGACAAGGTCTACCAGCGTGATTCCGTCTTCTATCAGGCGATGCAGATCGGCATGCTGGAGAGCGTCGGCCTCGACTGGCGTCTGGCCGACGAATACGCCGACAAGATCCGCGCGGTGACACCCGCGCAGGTGCAGGCGGTGGCCCGCAAGTACCTGATCGACGATCACCTGACCGTGGCCGTGCTCGAGCCGCAACCGCTGAAGGCCGGCCAGCGCGCCGGGATGTCCATGGGAGGTTCCGATGTCGTACGTTGAGGGTGCCTATGGCAATAATCGGGCGCCGTTTTGGCCCCTGTTCGCGCTGCTGGCGCTGGCCCTGCTCGCCGCACAGCCGGCCCTGGCCACGCCGAAGATCCAGCACTGGCAGACCCGCAACGGGGCCCAGGTCTATTTCGTTCCGGCCCACGAACTGCCGATGGTCGACCTGCGGGTGGTCTTCGATGCGGGCAGCGCCCGTGATCACGGCAAGGCCGGCCTGGCGCAGTTGACCAATACCCTGCTGGCCGACGGCGCCGGGCCGTGGTCGGCGGACCAGATCGCCGACCGCTTCGACAGCGTCGGCGCCCAGTTCGGCAACGACTCCCTGCGCGACATGGCCATCCTCAGTCTGCGCACCCTGCGCGCACCGAAGCAGATGGACACCGCGGTGGACACCTTCACCGCGGTGCTGACCCGGCCCCACTTCTCCGCCAAGGACTTCAACCGCGAGCGGGCACGCATGCTCCAGGGCGTGCGCTTCGCCCTGCAGGAGCCGGGCGAGGTGGCCAGCCGGGCCTTCTACAAGGCGCTCTACGGCGACCATCCCTACGCCAGCCCCCCCGACGGCACCGAGGCCAGCCTCAAGGCGCTCACCCGCAAACAGGTGGAGGCCTTTTACGAACGCTATTACGTGGCCCGCAACGCGGTGGTGGCCATCGTCGGCGATCTCGACCGCGCCGCTGCCGAGAAACTGGCGGAGACCGTGACCGGCACCCTGCCCGCGGGGCAGCACGCGCCGACCCTGCCGCCGGTCAAGCCCCTGGCCAAGGCCGAGACCATCCGCATCCACCACCCCTCCAGCCAGACCCACGTGCTGGTGGGCGCGGTGGGCATCACCCGCAACGACCCGGAGCGCCTGCCGCTGGTGGTGGCCAACCACGTGCTCGGCGGCGGCGGCCTGGTGTCGCGCCTGGCCGAGGAGGTGCGCGAGAAGCGCGGGCTCTCCTACAGCGTCTACAGCGGTTTCCAGCCGATGGCTGCCCCCGGGCCCTTCATGCTCGGCCTGCAGACCCGCAACGCCAAAGCGGCCCAGGCGCTGAAGGTGATGGATGACACCCTGAAGAAATACGTGGCCGAGGGTCCGACCGGCAAGGAGCTCGAGGCGGCCAAGAAGAACATCACCGGCGGCTTCCCACTGGCCCTGGACAGCAACCGCAAGATCGTCGGCAACATCGCCATGATCGGCTTCTACCACCTGCCGCTGAACTACCTGGATACCTACGTCAGCCGGATCGACGCGGTCAGCCGCAGGCAGGCGCACGCCGATTTCGACCGGCACGTGCATCCCGGGCGCATGCTTACGGTGATCGTCGGCGGGGGTGAGAAAGACAGTGAACAGTGAGCGGTGAGCAGCGAAGCGTTTTGGCGGGGCGCATTGCGCCCCGTTTTTTTCGCGCTCAGGCCTCGACGTCGATGCCGCGGGGCAGGGCGGTCTCCGCCTTCTCGTCGGCCGCTTCGGCGCTGAGGTCGTCGGCGCGGCGCATGCTCCTGCGCCGGTCCTGGTTGTCGCGGGTGTCGAGCAGCACCGGCGTCTGCTGGCGGCGGCGCTGGTAGAGGCGCCGCTCGAAGCCCTCGCGGGTCTGGCGCTCCTGCCGTCGCGGCGTGGGGCTGATCGGCTTGATCGGCGTGCTCGCGTCCACGGCGGGCACGTCCTGGACATCGGCGCTCTGCTCGTTGCGCTTGGCCAGCGCGCGCAGCTGCAGATCGTCGTCGGGTGGCGCAATTTTCATTGGTCACTCTCTCGGGCGTTCGCGTTCCTTGCTGGAAATATAACCATACTGCGGCCGGCCGGGCAAAACGGTCACGCCGTCCGGGGCGGCCGGCAAGACGTGGGCGGACCGTTTGCCGCGACTCCGCCATCCTGGCCGCGGCCGAAATCCGGCCAGCCCGGGCGGCGTCGGCAGCGGGTCGCGTGCTGCGGGTAGAATGGGCGCCTCGCACACGCGGAGGAGAGGGGATGCCGCACGGCACATTGCGTATCATCGGGGGGCGCTGGCGCGGGCGGCGCTTGGCGATCGCCGCGGTGCCGGGGCTGCGCCCCACCACCGACCGGGTGCGCGAGACCCTGTTCAACTGGCTGATGCCGGTGGTGGCCGGGGCCCACTGCCTCGACCTGTTTGCCGGCAGCGGCGCGCTGGGACTGGAGGCTGCCTCCCGCGGTGCCGCGGAGGTGGTGCTGGTGGAGCGGGCCAAGGCCGCAGTCGAGCAGCTGCGCCGTCACCTGCAGACCCTGCAGGCCGACACGGTGCGGGTGGTGCAGGCGGACGCGCTGGCCTTTCTGGCCGGGCCGCCGCGGCCGTTCGACATCGTGTTCCTCGACCCGCCGTTCCGCCGCGGTCTGCTCGCCCCCTGCATCGAACGGCTGGAGCAGGGCGGCTGGCTGGCCGACGAGGCGCGCATCTACATCGAGGCGGAGCGGGAGCTGCCGCCCGAGGCGCTGCCGGCCAACTGGGAGCTGCTGCGCAGCAAGGGCGCCGGCCAGGTGGGCTATCATCTGGCGGCACGCATCAACGTCGACCACGGGACCACCCAATGAACAGCATCGCCGTCTACCCCGGCACCTTCGACCCGATCACCAACGGCCACAGCGACCTGGTGCAGCGCGCCTGCCGCCTGTTCGACCGGGTCATCGTCGCGGTGGCGGCGAACGCGCCGAAGCAGCCGGCCTTTCCCATGGAGCGACGGGTCGAGCTGGCGCGAATCGCCCTGGCCGGCTTCGCCAACGTGGAGGTGACCGGTTTCGACAACCTGCTGGCGGAGTTCGTGCGCCAGAGCGGGGCGCGGGTGATCCTGCGCGGTCTGCGCGCGGTCTCCGACTTCGAACACGAGTTCCAGCTTGCCAGTATGAACCGCCGGCTGGCGCCCGAGGTGGAGACGATGTTCCTCACCCCGGCGGAGAAATTCAGCTTCATTTCCTCCAGCCTGGTGCGCGAAATCGCCGCCCTCGGCGGCGATGTCAGCCCCTTTGTCCACGCGGATGTTGTGGCTGCACTGAATGACAGGATGCGCTAATATACGCGCTCAGAATTCATGGGCCTTTCGAGGCGCACTGTGCGAAAAGCAGGAGGCCGATATGGCTTTGTTGATCAACGACGAATGCATTAACTGCGACGTCTGCGAACCTGAGTGCCCCAACGGCGCCATCACCCAGGGCGACGAAATCTACGTGATCGATCCGGCGCTCTGCACCGAGTGCGTCGGCCACTACGACGTCCCCCAGTGCATTGAGGTCTGCCCCGTCGACTGCATCATCAAGGACCCGGGGCACGAGGAGAACGAAGATCAGCTGCGGGCGAAGTACGAAAAACTGCAGGCGAGCGGCTGAAGTAGCGCCGCGCCGCGTTGTAGTCAAAGGGGCCGCAGGGCCCCTTTCTTTTGCCTGCGTTCGGGAGGGATCCACATGTTCCGCCTCGCCCTGATTCTGCTGTTCGCCGCCTGCGCCGCCCAGGCCGGTCCGCGGCCGCCCGCCGCGGCGGTGGCCTCGGCCCATCCACTCGCCACCCGTGCCGGCATGCAGGTGTTGGCGGAGGGCGGCAACGCCTTTGACGCGGCGGTGGCGGTCTCCGCCACCCTGGCGGTGGCCGAGCCCTACAGCTCGGGTCTGGGCGGCGGCGGCTTCTGGCTGCTGCATCGCGCCAGCGACGGCCGGGAGGTGGTGATCGACGGCCGCGAACGGGCGCCGCTGGCCGCCAGCCGCAATATGTACCAGGACGAGTTCGGCGAGGTGATTCCCGGCAAGTCGATGGACGGGCCGCTGGCGGCGGCGATTCCCGGCGAGCCGGCGGCGCTGGCGCACATCGCATACGCATACGGCCGCCTGCCCCTGGGTCGCAGTCTGGCGCCGGCGATCAAGGTGGCCCGTGAGGGCTTTGCGGTCAGCCCCCACTACCGGCGGATGGCCCGCTTCCGGCGGGCGGTGCTGCAGGCCTCGCCGGCGGCGGCAGCGGTGTTTCTCGATCACGGCGAGGTGCCGGCCCTGGGCCACACGATCCGCCAGCCGGACCTGGCGCGGACCCTGGAAGCCATCGCCAGTCGCGGGCGCGCCGGCTTCTACGCTGGCAACATCGCCGAGTTGCTGGTGAAACAGGTGCACGCCGCAGGTGGTATCTGGAGCCAGCGCGACCTGCACCAATACCGGGTAATCGAGCGCAAGCCCATCAGTTTCATCTACCACGGCCTGCGGGTGGTCTCGGCGCCGCCGCCCTCTTCGGGCGGGGTGATGCTGTCGCTGATGCTGAATATCCTCAGCGGCTATCCACTGCAGCGGCTCGACCAGACCACCCGCGACCACCTGATGATCGAGGCCATGCGCCGCGCCTATCGCGACCGCGCCGAGTACCTGGGCGATCCGGATTACGTGCGAATGCCGCTGCAGCGCCTGACCAGCCCGGACTACGCCGCCGGCCTGCGGGCCTCGATCCGCCTCGACCGGGCCACGCCGAGCGACAGCCTGCCGGGGATCGCCGAACGGAAGCAAGGGCCCCACACCACACACTTCTCGATCATCGACCGCGACGGCAACTGGGTCTCCGCCACCCTGTCGGTGAACTATCCCTTCGGCTCCGGCTTCATGCCGGCCGGCACCGGGGTGCTGCTCAACGACGAGATGGACGACTTCTCGGCCAAGCCGGGTTCGCCCAATGCCTACGGCCTGGTGGGGGCCGAGGCGAATGCCATCGCCCCGGGCAAGCGGATGCTCTCCAGCATGTCGCCGAGCTTCGTCGAGGGGCCCGACCGGGTGGCCATCCTCGGCACCCCCGGTGGTAGCCGCATCATCACCATGGTGCTGCTCGGCATTCTCGACGTCGCCGACGGCCACGGGCCGGCCCACTGGGTGAGCCGGCCGCGCTTCCACCACCAGTACCTGCCGGACCGGGTGGAGTACGAACCCAACGCCTTCAGTGCCGCGGAGCTCGCCGGTCTTGCCGCCATGGGGCATCACCTCCAGGCCGTGCAGCATACCTGGGGCAACATGCAGGCGGTGCTGTGGGACAAGCGCGCGAACCGCGTCGAGGCGGCCAGCGACCCCCGCGGCGAGGGCGAGGCGCTGGTGGGCGAAGCGGGAAGGGCCGCGCACGGCGGGCCTTAGTTCGCCCGGCCCCTCTGTTCATCGGCAGCTTTCCACGGTTTACTCTAACCGCCGGTCACTTTCGCTTTCCAGGAGTCCTCACCATGCACGGCATCGGTTTTATCTGGTTCATCATTATCGGCGGTGTCGCCGGCTGGCTCGCCGGCACCCTGATGAAGGGCCGTGGCTTCGGCCTGTTCGGCAACATCGTCGTCGGCATCGTCGGCGCCTTTCTCGGCGGCTTTCTGTTCGGCCTGCTCGGTCTCAAGGCGGGTGGCCTGATCGGCGCGCTGGTCACCGCCACCGTGGGCGCGGTGGTGCTGTTGTGGATCGTGGGAATGCTCAAGAAAGGCTGAAAGGCAAGGCAGAAGTATGAAGGCAGAAGGCAGAAGGCAGAAGGAAATGATGGGGGTGGTGGTCGCGGACGCCTAGGTGGCAGCCGTCAGGCGTGGAGGCCAGGAGACGGACCAAAAAGCTTGACAGGCATCCCGCGGGCGACTTTGTTTTTCTGCCTTCTGCCTTCTGCCTTCTGCCTTCTGCCTTCTGCCTTCTGCCTT
>CAZMMH010000096.1:0-7778 GCA_964567315.1 uncultured Gammaproteobacteria bacterium | reverse complement strand
TGAGCAGCATCTGCTCCAGGGAGCCGTCCTCGAAGTCGGAGCGGAACAGGCCGTCGAGGGAGAGCAGGGCGGCGAGCAGGGCGGCGACCCAGATCACCCCGGGGGCGATGCGCGCGAGGATCGCCGACTCGGGGGTGATGCCGAGGGGGAACAGGCTCACCACGATGACGAAGAACAGCAGCGGATTGGCCAGCTCGGCGCGGTGGCGGAAGGCCAGCAGCAGGTCGCGCCGGAGCACCGCGGTGAAGGCCTTGAGGGTGCTGGGACTGTCGTTCATGCGCCGAGGTGCAGGCTGCGCGCCTGTCCGCAGGTGAGCCGCACCGGCTGGTGCGAGGTGAGCACGACCATGCCGCCGCGCCCGGCGTGGGCGTCGACCAACCCTTCCAGCTCCTTGACGAACTGCTTGTCGATGGCGGTGAAGGGCTCGTCGAGGATCCACAGCGGCGCCGCGGTGAGCAGCAGCCGGGCCAGGCCGACCCGGCGGTGCTGGCCGGCGGAGAGGGCCCGTGCCGGGACGTCCTCGAAGCCCGCCAGGCCCACCCGTTCCAGGGCCTGCTCCAGGGCCTCGTCATCCTGCGGCCGGTCGAGGGCAGCGGCCACACGCAGGTTTTCCAGGGCGGTCAGCTCGCCCTTGACCCCCACGTGATGGCCGAAGTAGGCCAGGGCCGCGTTGTAGTCGACGCGGGCGGCGCCGATCTCCTCGCCAGCCCAGCGCACCTCGCCGCGGTTGGGCAGGCGCAGGCCGCAGAGGATGCGCAGCAGGCTGGTCTTGCCGCTGCCGTTGGGGCCCTCCACCTGCAACACCTGGCCCGGCTCGACGCGGAAGCTCAGGTCGCTGAACAGCACCCGGTCGTCGCGCACGCACTGGAGTGCGCATGCCTCGAGGGCGGCCTGTTCGGCGGAAACGGTGGCTTGGTTCATGCGGGGGCTTTCTGCACGCTGCTGCGGCGGGGCCGCGAACCCGGCATTGTAATCAGCCGCGGGCCGATTGCCAAAACCGGCGGTCCGGAGGGGCCGGCGCTCACGTAATGGGCGAGTAGCCGCTGCGCAGCAGGCGTTCGAACTCTGCGGCCGGCACCGGCGGGCTGTAGTAGAAGCCCTGCACCGTCGGGCAGCCGTGGCGGCGCAGGAAGTCGATCTGCTCGCGCACCTCGGCGCCCTCGGCCACCACCTCCAGTTCCAGCCCCTTGGAGAGGCCGATGATGGCGCGGGTGATTTCGCCGGCGTCGGGCGAGGTCTGCAGGTCCGTGACGAAGGCCCGGTCGATCTTGAGGGTGGTGACCGGGAAGCGGCTGAGGTAGCTGAGGCTGGAGTAGCCGGTGCCGAAGTCGTCGATGGCCAGGTGCACGCCGAGCCCGCGCAGGGCTTTGAGGCGGCCGATGATCTTGTCGGCGTCGCTCATCAGCAGGCTCTCGGTGATCTCCAGTTCCAGATCCTGCGCCGGCAGGCCGGTCTCCTCGAGCACCATCGTGACCTGGTCGACGATCAGGCCGTCGCGGAACTGGGGGGCGGCGATGTTGACCGATACCCGCAGCGGCGGCAGGCCGGCGCTGCGCCAGGCCTGGGCCTGGGCGCAGGCCTGCTGCAGGACCCAGGCGCCGATCGGCCGGATCAGGCCAGACTCCTCCGCCACCGGAATGAATTCACCCGGCGACACCAGGCCGCGCTCCGGAGATTGCCAGCGCAGCAGGGCCTCTGCCCCGACGATGCTGCCCGAGGCGCTGTCCACCTTGGGCTGGTAATGGATCCGCAGTTCGTTGTTGGCGAGGGCGCGGCGCAGGCCGTTTTCGATCTCCAGCCGGTGGCGGGCGCGGCTGTTCATGGCCTCGGCGTAGAACTCGAAGGCGTGGCCGCCGTCCCGCTTGACGTGGCGCAGGGCGCTTTCGGCGCGCTGGAACAGATTGCCGGCGTCCTCGGCGTCGTTGGGGAACAGGCCGATGCCGATGCTCGCGCCGACGGTGATTTCGTGCCCTTCGAGCAGGAACGGCCGTTCCATCGCCGCCAGCAGTTTGTCGGCCACGGTCATCGCGTCGTTGTCCTGGGTCACCGGCATGATCAGGCCGAAGCGGTCGCCGTCCAGGTAGGCCGCCGTGTCGCTGCGGCGGATCGCCGCATCCAGCCGTTCGGCCATTTGGCGCAGGATGAGGTCGCCGAAGTGGGGGCCGAAGCCGTCGTTGACCAGGCTGAAACGGTCGAGGCCGATCAGCATCAGGGCCACCGGCCGGTTGCTGCGGCGGGCGACGATCAGCGACTGGGTCAGGCGGTCGTCGAACAGCATCCGCCCCGGCAGACCGGTCATTGCGTCGCGCTGGGTGTGGCGGGGACGGGTGGTGGCGGCCTCCGGGCAGTGCAGCAGCGCCAGCCACCCGTGGAAGCCGTCGGCGGGCGTTGCCACCTCGCGCCGGTCCAGCTCGGCGACCACCGTGCTGCCGCCGGCGCTGTGTACCCGTAGCGTCTGGCGCCAGCCGCCGGCCCGCGCCTCGGCCGGGCCGGCTGGCGTGAATACCGGGTCTTCGGCGTTCAGGCGCCGGCCCGTCAGGGCCGAGGTGTTGAGCCCGGTGAGCCGCTCGAGGGCCGCGTTGCAGCGCAGGATCCGCCCCGCGCCGTCGCACAGGGCGGCAGGGTCCCGGCAGAGCTCCAGCAGGGCATCGAACGGCGTGGCCGGGGGGCGGCTGGAGGTCACCGCGTGCCTCCGCGCGGGCGGCGGGTCAGCGCCACGGCGTGGGGGCCGCGAAGCGGCTGGCAATGCCGATCTTGATCGTTGCGGGCAGACACGCCGCCAATCCTACCATCGCTGTGGGCGACGGTCGCAGCCCACGCCAGGTTGCCGCGCGCACGGACGAACGCCGCTTGTCGCCGGCCGTGGTCTGGGATAAAAGACGTTTTCGGTGCCCACACCGGGAATTTGGGACACGACCCGTCGATGATTAAACGGATTTCCGTCGCGCAGGCTGCTCCGGGCATGTATGTGCACGACCTGAACTGCAGCTGGCTCGACCACCCCTTTGCCACCAACCGCTTCACCATCCGCGACCTTGGCGTGATCGACAAGATCCGCGGTCTCGGCATCCGCACGCTTTATATCGATACCGACAAGGGCATCGACGTGGCCGAGGGACGCGCCGAAGCGGATGTGCAGGGTGAGCTGCAGGAGGCGCTGGAGCAGGTGCTGGAGGCGCCCGAGGAGCACCGGGGCACGGTCGCTGTTCAGGAGGAGCGGGCCTACGCCGAGAAGATCCAGTTCGAGGCCAGCAAGGTGGTGACCCATGTCATGGAGGACGTGCGGCTCGGCAAGCAGATCGAGGTGGAGCGGGTCAATCCGGTGGTCGACCGCATGGTCTCGTCGATCTTCCGCAATAAGGACGCGCTGCTGGGCCTGAGCCGCATCCGGCAGATGGACAAGTACACCTTCGAGCACTCGGTCAGCGTGGCCGTGCTGCTGATCGCCTTCGCCAGGGAGCTCGGTCTGGAGCGGGAGGTGATTCAGCAGATCGGGGTCGGTGCCCTGCTCCACGACGTCGGCAAGATCAAGGTGCCGGACAATATCCTCAACAAGCCGGGCAAGCTGACCGAAGAGGAGTTCGCGGTCATGCGCGACCACGTGGTCTGGAGCGACCGCCTGCTGGCCGACGCCCCGGGGATCTCCGATATCGCCCGCGCGGTCGCGGCGCAGCACCACGAGCGCTACGACGGCAGCGGCTACCCACGCGGCCTGAAGGGCGACGAGATCAGCGGCTTCGGCCAGATGGCGGCCATCGTCGACGTCTACGATGCCATCACCGCCGATCGCTGCTACCACAAGGGGCAGGCGCCCACGGTGGTGCTGCGGCGGCTGCTGGAGTGGAGTGCCTACCACTTCAATCCCGAACTGGTGCAGCGCTTCATTCACTGCGTCGGTATCTATCCGGCCGGCACCCTGGTGCGCCTGACCAGCGGGCGGCTGGCGCTGGTGCTGGAGACCGGCGACAAGGGGCCGTTGTATCCGCTGCTGCGTGTGATCTACGACGCCGCCAAACAGCGTTTTGTCCGCCCCTTCGACATTGATCTTTCCCACCCCGGTGCGAAATACGCGGACGAGCACATCAGCGGCTACGAGCACGCCGAGCAGTGGGGTATCAAGCCCGAGGTCTTTCTCTGAAAACGCGCGGGTGCGGGCCGTGTCAGGCCGGCAGGAAGCAGCGCGTCCGGCCGTCGTCGAGACAGCGTACGGGGTGTCCGTAGAGCCGCGACAGCAGGCTGTTGTCCAGCAGTTCCGGCGCCGAGCCGGCGCGCGCCTCGCCATTCCCGAACAGCAGCAACAAGTGGTCGCAGAAGCGCGCCGCCAGGTTGACGTCGTGCAGGGTCATGACCAGCGCGCCGCCGCCGAGCCGTCCCTGCAGGCGTTCCAGCAGGGTCACCTGGTGGTGCAGGTCGAGATGGTTGGCCGGCTCGTCCAGCAGCGCCAACCGCGGTGCCTGGGTCAGCAGGGTGGCCAGGCCGACCCGCCGCCGTTCGCCGCCGGAGAGGGTGTCGAGGGCGCGCTGTCCGAAACCCTGCAACTCCATTTCGAGCAGGGCCTCGCGGGCGATTGCCAGCTCGGTCTCCCCCTCCCACTGCCAGGCATGCAGGTGGGGGTGGCGGCCGCTGAGGACGGTCTCCAGCACCGTGGCCGGAAACGGGTCCTGGTGGTCCTGCAGCAGCACGCCGATCCGCCGGGCCCGCTCGCGCCGGGGCCAGGCGGCCAGCGGACGCTCTTCCAGACGGAGCGCCCCCGCCTGGGCGGGGCGCAGCCCGGCCAGGGTGTGCAAGAGGGTGGTCTTGCCGACCCCGTTGCGGCCGAGTATGCCCCAGCAACTGCCCGCCTCGATGGTGAGATCGAGCCCTTGGCAGATGCTGACCCCGCCGATGGCGACCTCGAGTCCATGGGCCTCCAGCAGTGCCATTCAGCCCCTCCCGTTGCCGCTGCGGTGCAGCAGGTAGAGGAACAGCGGCACGCCGAGGAAGGCGGTGACCACGCCCACCGGCAGCTCCCGCGGCGCCAGGGCGGTGCGCGCCAGGGTGTCGGCGAACAGCAGCAGGCTGCCTCCCGCCAGCACCGCCGCCGGCAGCAGCAGGCGGTGGTCGCGCACCCCGAGCAGGCGCAGCAGGTGGGGCACCACCAGACCGACGAAACCGACGCTGCCGGCCTGGGTGACCGCGGTGGCGGTAAGCAGGGAGGCGATCAGGTAGATCGCCAGGCGCAGGCGGCCGACGTGCACGCCGAGGGCGCTGGCCTGCAGCTCGCCGTGCACCAGCACGTTGAGGCCGCGGGCAAGGGCCAGGGCCAGCAGCAGGCCGAGGGCCAGCAGCAGCAGGGCGCTGCCCGGCGCCCCGGCGTGGCTCAGGTCGCCCATCAGCCAGAAGAGCATGCCGCGCAGGCCGGCGTCGGGGGCCACGGCGAGGAGGAAGGCGATCAGGGCGCCCCAGCCGGAGGCCACCACCACCCCGGTGAGCAGCAGCCGGGTGGGCGACCAGTCGCCGCGGCCGCGGGCCAGGCCGAAGACCAGGGCCATGGAGGCCAGGGCGCCGCCGAAGGCACCGAGGCCCAGCAGCCCGGCGCCGGCACCGAGCAACATCAGCAGCAGGGCCGCCACCGCGGCGCCGCCGGAGACGCCGAGCACGTAGGGGTCGGCCAGGGGGTTGCGCAGCAGCACCTGCATCAGCGCCCCGGCCAGGGCCAGCAGGCCGCCGCAGGCAAAGGCCGCCTCGGCCCGCGGCAGGCGCAGCTGGAACAGCACCGCGTGCTCCAGTGGTGTGCCGCCGCCGGCCAGCAGTGCCGGCAGACGGGCGGCGCCAATCGGTACGCTGCCGCTGGCGAGGGCGACGGCCAGGCCGGCCAGGGCCAGCAGTGCGAGGCCCGTGAGCAGGGTCAGGGGGCGTCGCCCGCCTCCGTTCATGGGCCGAGGTAGGGCACGGCCACCGCGGCGCCGCGCAGGCTGATCACCGGCCAACCGTGGTCGCGGGCGTGGTCGCGCAGGTTCTCGTCGGGGTCCACCGCCACCGGCCGCGGCACGCTCTCGAGCAGCGGCAGGTCGTTGTGGGAGTCGCTGTAGAACCAGGCGCCGTCGAGGGTCTGGCCCTGTTCGGCCAGCCAGGCGGCGAGTCGCTCCACCTTGCCCTCGCGGAAGCAGGGCGTGCCGGCCACCCGGCCGGTGTAGCGTCCGCCGACCACCTCCGGGTCGGTGGCCAGCAGGTGGGGGACCTCCAGGGCGGCGGCGATCGGCCGGGTCACAAAGCTGTTGGTGGCGGTGATGATCAGCAGGGTGTCGCCGCGGGCCTGGTGGGCATGGATCAGCCCCCGGGCCGCCGGCAGCATGATCGGGGCGATCTTCGCGGCCATGAACTCGGCGTGCCAGGCGGCCAGGGTCTGCGGGTCGTGGCGGGCCAGGGGCTGCAGACTGAAGGCGAGAAACTCGTAGATATCGAGGGTGCCGGCCTTGTAGGCGTCGTAATAGCGCTGGTTCTCGCGCTCGTAGTAGTCGCCGTCCACGTGACCCCGTTCGGCCAGGAAGCGGCCCCACAGGTAGTCGCTGTCGCCCCCCAGCAGGGTGTTGTCGAGGTCGAAGATGGCCAGGCTCACGAACGGGTGCTCCACGGGTCGGGGGGTGGTTTCGGGGCGCCTAGTGTACCCCGAGCGTCGCGACGCTGCAGTGGCGGCCCGGGGAAAATTATGAAGAAAAAAATAAGGTTATGAATTGCCGAAGCGGCGAGATTTTGACAGAATGGCCGATACGATGCGATTTGCCGGAGACTCCCTGCAAGTGATTGATTCGGATGGATATAGGTCCAATGTCGGGATTATCCTGACGCGCGCCGACGGGCGCGTGCTGTGGGCCCGCCGAATCGGGCAGGACGCTTGGCAGTTCCCCCAGGGGGGTATGTGCGTCAACGAATCCCCGGAGGACGCCATGTACCGAGAACTGGAGGAGGAGGTGGGGCTCGGCCCCGAGCACGTGGAGGTGATGGGGGCCACCCGCGATTGGCTCCGTTATCAGCTGCCCAAGCGCTACATCCGCCGCCACCGCCGGCCGGTCTGCATCGGCCAGAAGCAGATATGGTTTCTCCTGCGCCTGACCGGGCGCGAGAGCGACGTCTGCCTGGATCACTCCCAGAAGCCCGAATTCGATACCTGGCGCTGGGTCGACTATTGGTACCCGCTGCGCGACGTGGTCTCGTTCAAGCGTGATGTGTACCAGCAGGCCCTGCACGAACTGGCGCCGCTGCTCTTCCCTCAGGGCGTGCCGCCGCTGCCGGAGAGCCTGCGGTTGCCGGCTCACTGAGGTAGGGGTGCCCATGCTCGAAGTCCTGCGCCGCATCATCCAGGAGGTCAACGCCGCCGGCGATCTGAGCCAGGCGTTGGAGATCATCGTGCAGCGGGTCAAGCAGGCCATGGACGTGGCGGTCTGCTCGGTCTACCTGGACGACGAGGCGGCGGAACAGTATGTGCTGATGGCCACCGACGGCCTCAATCCCGAGTCCGTGGGCAAGGTGCGCCTCGGCCGCAAGGAGGGTCTGGTCTCCCTGGTCGGCGAGCGTGAGGAGCCGGTCAACATCCAGAGCGCTCACAACCACCCGCGCTTCGTCTACTTCCCCGAGACCGGTGAGGAGCGCTACCAGTCCTTCCTCGGCGTGCCCATCGTCCACCACCGCAAGGTGCTCGGCGTGGTCATCGTGCAGCGCCACGCCGAGGACAAGTTCGACGAGGACAACGTCGCCTTCCTGGTCACCATCGGCTCCCAGCTGGCCGGCGCCATCGCCCA
>CAZMMH010000095.1:0-7806 GCA_964567315.1 uncultured Gammaproteobacteria bacterium | reverse complement strand
AGGAGGCGGTGGCCCTCGGCCGGCGCCTGCTCGACCGGGTGCTGGCGGAGATGGGGCACTCCCTCGACGGCCTGGCGCCGGAGGAGTTGGACAAGGTGTTGGAGGAGACCGGGTGCCCCAGCTTGGAATGCATGTTGGGCGAGATCGGCCTCGGCCGGCGGATGGCGCCGATCGTCGCCCGGCGCCTGGCGCCGGAGCCCGCCGAGGGGGCCGCCAACAACGACGTCCCGCCGGGCGCTGCGCGGCCGCTGCTGATCAAGGGCACCGAGGGCATGGTGGTGCACTTCGCCAAATGCTGCCACCCCATTCCGGGCGACCGGGTGGTGGGCTTCGCCAGTGCCGGGCGCGGCTTCGTGGTCCATGTCGAGGGCTGCCGCAACGTGGCCGAATTCCGTAACCAGCCGGAGAAGTTCATCGACGTGCAGTGGGCCGACAGCGTCGAGGCCGACTTTCCGGTGGAGGTGCGCGTCGCCGTGACCAACCGCCGCGGCGTGCTGGCAACCGTGGCGGCGGCGATCGCCGAGATGGGCTCCAACATCGACAACGTCTCCATCGAGGAGCGCGACGGCATGACCTCCACCCTGACCTTCGTGCTCGGGGTGCAGGGGCGAGCCCATCTGGCCCGCATCATGCGCCGCCTGCGGATGATTCCCATGGTCCTGCGCATCCACCGCACCCGCTGAGCGGGACCCAACCCAGCCACTGCAAGAGGAACCCATGAGCCGCGAAATCATCTCCACCGACAAGGCGCCCCAGGCGATCGGCACCTATTCCCAGGCCGTGAAGGTTGGCACCACGGTCTACCTCTCCGGGCAGATCCCGCTGGTCCCCGAGACCATGGAGATGGTCGAGGGCGACATCGCGGCCCAGATCCATCGCGTTTTCGCCAATTTGGCCGCGGTGGCCGAGGCGGCGGGCGGCTCTCTGGCCGACGTGGCCAAGCTCAACGTCTTCCTCACCGACCTCGGCCACTTCCCCCTGGTCAACCAGGTGATGGCGGAATACTTCCAGCAGCCTTACCCGGCGCGTGCAGCAGTCGGCGTGGCCGCCCTGCCCAAGGATGCCGCGGTGGAGATGGACGCGGTGCTGGAACTGGCCGGCTGAGTCCCGGGCCGTGGCCATGACCCGGCGGCAGATCCACCCGCTCGCCGTGCTGGCCGCAGGCCTGCTGCTGTTCGCCGCGGCCGAATTCGGCGGACTGGGGCTGCTCGCCGCCCTCGGCCACGGCTTCGATGACCTGCTGTTTCGTCTGCACCTGGCGGCCGGCGGTGCGCGGCCCGATCCGCACATCGTGGTGGTGGACATCGACGAGCCCAGCCTCGACCGCATGGCCAAGAGCGTCGGCCGCTATCCCTGGCCGCGATCGGTGCATGCGGAGTTGGCCGAGGGGCTGCTGCGGCGCGGCGCCCGCGCAGTGGTCTTCGACCTGCTGATCACCGATCCGGACCTCGACCACCCCGACGGTGACGCCTATCTGGCCCAGGTGGCAAAGCAGCACCCGCAGGTATTCTTTCCCATGGTGCACCTGAGCGGCGCCCCCGCCGGCAGCGGCCTGGCCCTGGCGCCGGTGGCCGGGTTGCTCGATCTGACCCGGACCGCGGCGGCGGATCCGGCGGCCCGTGCGGCCATGCTCCTGCCCCTGCCGGGCATCGCCGCCGGCGGCCGGCTCGGCCTGATCAATTTCCGCGAGGATCCCGACGGCGTCGGCCGTCGTTACGACCTTTACCAGGCTGTGGCCGGCTGGCGCATCCCCTCGCTGCCGGCGCGGGTGGCCCGGGCGCTGGGCTACGCCGTGCCCGCGCGGCCGGACATTCTGCTCAACTGGCGCGGCCCCGCCCTCAGCTATCGCCGCGTCGCCTACGTCGATATCTACCGGGACCTGGAGCGGCGCCGCTCGCAGCGGCCGGGGGACGAGTTCAGGAACGCCATCGTCCTGATCGGCTCCACCGCCACCGGCCAGCACGACCTGCGTGCGACCCCGGTGGGGCCGCTGTTTCCGGCGGTGGAGATCCTCGCCACCGCCATTGACAACCTCAAGCACGGCGACTGGTTGCGCGCCGTGCCGAAACAGACCGCGCCCCTGCTGACCCTGGTGTTGATACTCGGCCTGTACGTGGCCATGCGCCGGGGGCAGAGCCCGTTGCGGCTGGCGGGCACACTGGCGCTGCTGACGGTGTTGCTGATCGGTGCCGCCTTCCTGCTGCTCGGCGCGGGCTGGCAACTGTCCGTGTTCCGGCCGTTGCTGTTCGCCTGGGTGTTCCAGGCCGCCGCGGTCTATCTGGCCCATCGCGAGGAGCGGATGGCCCGTGAACATTCGGTGCAACTGTTCGGCCGCTTCCTCGACCCGCGGGTGGTCAATCGGCTGGTCGATGCCGCCGACTCCGATCTCGGCATGCGCGGTGAGAGCCGCACCATCAGCGTGCTCTTTTCCGACATCCGCAACTTCACCAGCATGTCCGAGCGCTCCACCCCGGAGGCGGTACTGGAGCTGCTCAACGACTATTTCGGCCGCCAGGTGCGGGTGATCTTCGACCACCAGGGGACCATCGACAAGTTCATCGGCGATGCCATCATGGCCTTCTGGGGCGCGCCGGTGGACGACCGGGAGCAGGCGGTCCACGCGGTGGCCGCGGCCCTCGACATGGTCGACGCCCTGCTGGCGTTCCGTGAGGGGCAGAGCGGCCCCGGGGCCGCTTTGGATATCGGCATCGGGATCCATACCGGGCCGGCCGTGGTCGGCTTCGTCGGTTCGGAAAACCGCATCGACTACACTGCCATCGGCGACACGGTGAACCTGGCCAGCCGCATCGAGGGCCAGACCAAGGGCCGCGCCCGGGTGCTGGTCTCGGAGACGACCCGCGAGGCTTGCGGCGAGGCGTTTGACTTCATCGACCACGGTTCATATAAGGTGAAGGGGCGTGCCCAGGAGGTCCGTCTGTTCGAGCCACGGAGGAGAGTGTCGTGAGGCGTCTGTCGGTACTGCTGTTCGCGGCCCTGGCCTGTCGCGCGGCCCTGGCCGGTGATCCCGCCGTACTGCTGCGCGACACCGAGCTGCGCGGGCAGCCCTACAGCGATGCCGCGGTGGTCGTGACGCTGCCGGCCAAACAGGCGGTGATCCTGGAGGAGCGGCGCGGCGGCTGGTACCGGGCCGGCGTCGACGGCAAGACGGGCTGGCTGCGGATGACCAGCGTGCGAATTCTCGGCGCCGCCCGCGGCAAACAGGGTGACTCCGGGGTGGCAGAGGCCCTTGGCTTGGCCACCACCGGTCGTTCCGGCGCCAGCGGGGTGACGGTCGCCACCGGCATTCGCGGGCTCGACGAGGCCGCGATGGCCAACGCAACCCCGGACTACGACGCCGTTGCACGGCTCGATCAGCTCGCTGTGAGTGAGAATGTGGCTCAGCGCTTCGCCGCCCGGGGCAAACTGCAGGGGCAGCAGATCGCCTACAGCGAGAGGGGCGACAGCGAGGGCATCGGCGCGCCCCAGGGCAAGGAGGGCGCGAAGGGCGGAGACAGCGACAACAGCGACAGCGGCAGCCGCCCATTCGGGGGGCTGTCATGGTGAATCGCTGCTTGCGGCGCGGCCTCCTGCTGGCGCTCCTGCTGGGTTCCCCCGCCGTGCTGGCCGGCGGCCTGATGGACGGCCTCAAGCTGTTCGGCGGCAGCGGCGCCGATACCCACGGGGTGGACGTGGGGCGCGTGGTGCAGTCGGCCGGCAAGGCCTTTGGCAGCACCACTCCCGAGGAGGAGGACAAGGTGGGCCGTGAGGGCTCCGCCGTGCTTTTGGGCGCCGTCCCGCTGCTCGACAATCCCCCGCTGCAGGCCTACGTCAACGATGTCGGCCGCTGGGTGGCGATGCATACCGAGCGCCCCGACCTCAACTGGCGCTTCGCCGTGCTGGATACTCCCGAAATCAACTCCTTCGCCGCGCCCGGCGGTTACGTCTTCATCACCAAGGGCCTGCTCGGCCAGCTGCGCAGCGAGGCGGAACTGGCGGGTGTGCTGGCCCACGAGTGCGCCCATGTGATCCACCATCACTATTTCAATGCGGTGCAGAAGAACGCGCGCATGGATCTCGCGGCGGAACTGGCCAACGCGGCGGTGAAGAGCCGCCAGCGTGCGGCGATGGAGCGTATCGGCCGGGGCTTCGGCGAGCTGTATGCCCGTGGTCTGGACAAGGACGACGAGTACCAGGCCGACCGCATGGGGGTGGTGATTGCGGCGCGTGCCGGTTACGACCCCTACGGTCTGCCGGCCCTGCTGCAGCGTTTGGAGGCGCGGAACCCGCAGGACAGTTCCCTGGCGGCGGCGTTCAAGACCCATCCGCCGGCGGCCAAGCGGCTGGAGGCGTTGCAGCCGACGCTCGAGCGTCTCGATCGTTATCAGGGGGCCGAACTGGCCGGACGTTTCCGCCGGGCCCTCGGGCTGGCGCGCTGAACCGACGGTGGTGAAGGGCGGGCCTAGGTCCGTTCGGCGCAGTAGAGGCCGAGATGGAGCCCGTCGCGGTTGGCTTGCGGCGAAACCTCCCAGCGCACCATGAAGCCGAAGCGGGCCAAGCTGCGGGCCAGTTCGTGAACCTCCCCGCCACTCTCCCTTTCGTCCGGGTGCAACTGGAACTCGCCGCAAACCCGTTCGACCAGGTCGAGCCGCTGGGCCGCGGCCAGGGCCGTCCAGTTGCCGTCGCCGGCGTCCGCCTTGAGCAGTTGCACCGGCCATTGGCGGGCCGGGTTCCTCAGCCCGAGCAGAATTTCGTCCAGGGCCAGACGGCCGCGGTTGCGGCTGTCGGGGGCGGCGGTGGAGCGGGGTTCGTGCAGGCGGACCCAGCCGCGCAGGCGGTAGGGACTGAGGCGGCGTTGCGCGCTCTCGAGCAGGCCGCGACGGCGCTCGAAGCCCAGGATCCGCCGCGCGCCGCGACGGATTGCCACCTGGACGAATTCGCCGCCGCCGGTGTTCAGGTCGACCACCCAGGCGTCCGGGTCCAAGCGGGTCGGCAGCAGATCGCGCAAGGCGGGAAAGTCGAAGGCTGCGGTCGAAATCGGAGCCTCGGCCGGTCGCCTTTCGGCCACATCGTCCCGCTCCCACGCCGACCGGGCGGCATGGTCTTTGGGCAGGTCCGGTGGCGGCGTCCGTTCGGGCATGGATCCGGGTAATTGACTAGATTTGGCTTCCCAGTGTAGCGATTTCTCCCTTCAAGGAAAGCCTTTGGCGGGAATGGGGCCGTTTCAGCCCCGCAGCAGCAGGGACGAACCGCTGATCAGCAGGATCACGCTGATGATGCGTACGAAGGCCTGTTGGCTCAGGCGCACGTGGATGTGGCCGCCCAGATAGAGCCCTACCGCCATCAGCGGCAGGGCAGCCGCGATCAGGGGCAGCGTCTCGCGCTGGAAATAGCCGGAGGCGGCGAAGCCGAGCAGGCGGGTGCCGCCGTCGATAAGAAAAATGGTGGCGACGGTGCCGCGGAAGGCCTCCTTGCCGAGCTGGCGCAGGCGCAGATAGATCACCGTGAAGGGGCCGCCGGTGCCGAACAGGGTGCCCACCAGCCCGGCGAGGAAGCCCAGCGGCACCGCCCACAGGCGCGGGCCGCTGAGCTGGGGCAGGGGCAGCAGCGAATAGACGGCGTAGGCGACGATGAATCCGCCGAGGGCCGTGCGCAGCACCTCCGGGTCCAGCGTGCGCAGCAGGTAGAGGGCCGTGCCGATGCCGCTTATCGTAAACGGCAGCAGCCAGAGTTCGCGCCACTGCACGTGATGCAGGCCGCGCAGGCTGTGGCTGAGGGAGCCCAGGTTGTCCAGCAGCACGATCATCGGCACCACCACGTGCAGCGGCAGCAGCATGGCCAGCAGTGGCACGGCGACCAGGGCCGAGCCGAAACCGGCGATGCCGCGAACTACGTAGGCGGCGACCAGGACGGCGGCGGCGAGGGCGAGTTGGAGCGGGGAGAAGGCTTCGAGCGGCATCCGGTGGTCCGTAAGGGGCGAGCTACTCTGCGGCAACCACCCGGGCTTGTAAAGCCTCTCCGGCGCGGCCGCGCCAGCCGCTGGTGTAGAATCCCCGGCCATCGTCCGCACTGCCCCGGGAAGACGCGTTGCCCCCTGCCACCGCCGATCTTCAGCAACGGCCCGTTACCGCCCTGCGCGGGGTGGGCCCCCGCCTTGCGGAGCGCCTGGCCCGACTCGGTATCCACACCGTTCAGGACCTGCTGTTTCACCTGCCCCTGCGTTACCAGGACCGGACCCGTGTGGTGCCCATGGGCAGCGTGCGTCCGGGTGATCAGGTGGTGGTGGAGGGGGAGGTGGAGCTGGCCGAGGTGGTCCTGCGCCGGCGGCGCATGTTGCTGGTGCGGCTGAGCGACGGAACCGGGGGGCTGACCCTGCGTTTCTTCTTCTTCAATGCCGCGCAGCAGGCGCAGTTCGCCCGCGGCAGCCGGGTGCGCTGTTTCGGCGAGGTGCGTAGCGGCCCGGCAACCCTGGAGATGGTTCATCCCGAGTACCGCCGCGTGGTGGCCGGCGAGGCGCCGGTGGAGGAGCATCTTACGCCGATCTACCCCACCACCGAAGGGCTGCACCAGCAGGGCCTGCGGGGTTTGATCGAACAGGCCCTCGGCCTGCTTGATGACGGGGCGCTGCACGACTGGCTGCCGGAGCGGCTGTTGGAAGGGCTCGGCCTGCCGGGCCTCGGTGAGGCGGTGCGCCGGGTGCACCGGCCGCCACCCGACGTGCCCCAGGCCCAACTCGCCGACGGCCGTGATCCGGCCCAGCAGCGGCTCGCCTTCGAGGAGTTGCTTGCCCACCACCTGAGCCTGCGCCGGCTGCGCGAGATGGCCCAGGCCTATCCCGCGCCTTCGCTGCGGGGCGCCGGCGAGCTGCGGGCGGCCCTGTTGGCCCGGTTGCCGTTTGCCCTTACCGCCGCCCAGGCGCGTGTGATCGGTGAAATCGTCGCCGACCTGGCGCAGCCGCGGCCCATGCTGCGCCTGGTCCAGGGGGACGTGGGCTCGGGCAAGACGGTGGTCGCCGCCTGTGCGGTGCTGCAGGCGGTGGAGGCGGGTTGTCAGGCTGCGGTGATGGCGCCGACCGAGTTGCTGGCCGAGCAGCATCTGCGCAACTTCCGTCAATGGCTGGAGCCCCTGGGGGTGGAGGTGGCCTGGCTGACCGGCCGGGCCAAGGGGCGCCGGCGGCGGGAGATCCTCGCGGCCCTGGCCGCCGGCAGTGCACGGGTCGCGGTGGGTACCCATGCCCTGTTCCAGGACGAGGTGCTGTTCGACCATCTGGGCCTGGTGGTGATCGACGAGCAGCACCGCTTCGGTGTGCATCAGCGCTTCGCCCTGCGGGAAAAGGGCATCCGCGACGGCCGCCACCCCCACCAGCTGATCATGACCGCAACGCCCATCCCGCGCACCCTGACCATGTCCCTGTATGCCGACCTCGATGTCTCGGTGATCGACGAGCTGCCGCCGGGGCGCACGCCGGTGACCACCGTGGCGGTGGCCGACAGCCGTCGCGACGAGGTGGTGCAGCGGGTCGCCGACGCCTGCCGTCCGGGGCGCCAGGCCTACTGGGTCTGCACCCTGATCGAGGAGTCGGAGGCGCTGGAGGCACAGGCCGCCGAGGAGGCCGCGGCCCAACTCGCCGAGGCCCTGCCGGAGCTGCGGATCGGCCTGGTTCACGGGCGGATGAAGCCGGCCGAAAAGGAGCAGGCGATGGCCGCCTTCAAGGCCGGGGAGCTGCAGCTGCTGGTGGCGACCACGGTGATCGAGGTGGGGGTCGACGTGCCCAACGCGAGCCTGATGATCATCGAGAACGCCGAACGT
>CAZMMH010000094.1:0-7828 GCA_964567315.1 uncultured Gammaproteobacteria bacterium | reverse complement strand
GGCCACTGGATCCGGATCAAGGACGAGAAGATCGACAACTACCAGTGCGTCGTGCCCACCACCTGGAACGGCTCGCCGCGTGACTCCCAGGGCAACATCGGTGCCTTCGAGGCCTCCCTGATGAACACCAAGGTGGAGCGCGCCGATGAGCCGGTGGAGATCCTGCGGACCCTGCACAGCTTCGACCCTTGCCTGGCCTGCTCGACGCACGTCATGAGCGAGGACGGGGACGAACTGGCCAACGTCAAGGTCCGCTAACGGGGGGTGCGCCATGAGCAACGAACTGCTGGCCCATACGGAACCCGCGGTCTACGTCTACGAGGCGCCGGTGCGCATCTGGCACTGGATCACCGCCCTGTCGATCGTGATCCTGGCCGTGACCGGCTACTTCATCGGCAGTCCGCCGCCGACCCTCTCCGGGGAGGCAAGCGACCACTATCTGATGGGGTATATCCGCTTCACCCACTTCGCCGCCGGCTACGTGCTGGCCATCGGCTTCCTCGGGCGCCTCTACTGGGCGGTGGTCGGCAACTCGCACTCCCGCGAGATTCTGCTGCCACCGATCTTCAGTGGCTCCTTCTGGGGCGGCGTGTGGCATGAGATCAAGTGGTATCTGTTCCTGACCAAGGAACCGCGCAAGTACGTGGGGCACAACCCCCTGGCGGCCCTGGCCATGCACCTGATGTTCGTCTGGGGTGTGGTCTTCATGATCTTCACCGGCTTCGCCATGTACGGCGAGGGTGAGGGCATGGGCAGCTGGCAGTACAACCTGTTCAGCAGCTGGATCATCCCGCTGTTCGGCCAGAGTCAGGACGTGCATACCTGGCACCACCTGGTGATGTGGTACATCATCTGCTTCGTGATGATTCACGTCTACGTGGCCAACCGCGAGGACATCATGTCCCGCCAGTCCATCGTCAGCTCGATGATCAGCGGCTGGCGCACCTTCCGCGACGAGCGCGAGGTGGACAAGGACCTGTAAGGCACCGCGACGGGGGCGCGGCCGTCGGCCGCGTCCCCAGACGTGGCTCCCCCCGCCTGCCGCAGGGAACGCGAACTGTGCGCTGTGGCGCTGGCAATTCGCACGCCACTTGGTCATTCTGGACACGACTGAACGTGACGGCTCACTCGAACACCACGTGGGAGGTCCCCATGGCCGAATCACCTTCGGTGCTGCTGCTCGGCATCGGCAACATCCTCTGGGCCGACGAGGGCTTTGGCGTGCGTGCGCTGGAGACCCTGCAGCGCCACTACGAATTTCCCGACAACGTGGTCCTGATGGACGGCGGCACCCAGGGGCTCTACCTGGTGCAGCACGTCCGCGAGGCGGAGATCCTGGTGGTCTTCGACGCGGTGGACTACGGCCTGCCGCCCGGGACCCTCAAGCGGGTCGAGGGCGATGAGGTGCCCAAGTTCCTCGGCGCCAAGAAGGTCAGCCTGCACCAAACCGGCTTTCAGGAGGTGCTGGCCACCGCCGAGATGCTCGGCGGCTATCCGCAGCGGCTGCTGTTGATCGGAGTGCAGCCGGAGGAGTTGGAGGACTACGGCGGCAGCCTGCGCGAGTCGGTGCGGGCCCAGATCGAACCGGCCATCGCCCTGGCCCTGGAATACCTGGCCGGCTTCGGCGTCGAGGCGCGGCCGCGGGCCCAGCCCCTGGCCGCCGACCGGGCCGCCGGCGCCATCGCCGACATGGGCCGCTACGAACAGGAACGCCCCGACCCCGGCGCCGCCTGCCGGGTGGGCGACGGCCGGGTGCTCTATTCCGGCGAGTTCGAGGTGGCGCCGCGGCCGGTGCCGCTCGAGGGCGAGGCCCTCAGCGTCGGTGTGGATCATCACCTGGAGAAATACCGCTGATGTGTGTCGGCATTCCCATGCAGGTGCGCGAACTCGGTCTCTGCCAGGCCCTGTGTGTGGATGCCGCGGGCGCGACCCGCTGGATCGACACCCTGCTGGTGGGCGATCCCGAGCCGGGCGATTGGCTGCTGGTGTTCATCGATGCCGCCCGCGAGGTGATCAGCGAGGCGCGCGCGATGCAGGTCCGCGACGCCCTGGCCGCGGTGGAGCTGGCCATGCGCGGCGAGACCGCGGTGGACCACCTGTTCGCCGACCTGATCGAGCGCGAGCCGCAACTGCCCGACTTCCTCAAACCCGCTGCCAAGCCCACGGGAGAATGAAATGCCCTCGCCCCTGATACAGGCCCTCGTCGAACGCCACGCTCTGCCGCGGCTCGACCTCGCCGGGCTGGACGACTTTCTCGCCGGCCACGACAACGTGGTGCTGTTCTTCGCCGGCAACCCGGCGCAGCATCCGGAGAGCAACGACCTGGCGGTGATCCTGCCGGAGCTGCTGAAGCAGCTTGCCGGGCGCTTGCAGGGGGCGCTGGTGGACGCTGCCTCCGAGACCGCGCTGCAGGCGCGCTACGGCTTCAGCCAGTGGCCGTCCCTGGTCTTCCTGCGCCGCGGCGAATACCTCGGCACGATCGAGCGCCTGCAGGACTGGAGCGGTTACCTGGAACGAATCGACAAGATCCTCGGGGCCGCGCCGAGCCGGCCGCCGTCGATCAACGTGCCGGTGGTGGATGCCGCCGGCGAACAGCTGCACTGAATCCGCGCTGCAACGGAGAACCTGCATGACCCACCCCATCGAGATTCCCGTCGGCGCCATTGGCGTCGGCAGCCAGCCCGTCGAAGAGGACGGCGCCCAGCTCGACATCCTGCCCCTGCCCACGGAGATGGCGACCTTCTCCGTGCCGCTGATTCCCGAACCGGAGGAGGTGGCCGGGCTCGAGGCGGGCAAGGCCTTCCTGGAACAGGTGCTCGTGGCCCTGCGCGACAGCCGCGCCGAGGCGCCCGCAACGGTGCTCGAACTGGGCGAGATGGACGCGGCCGACCGCGACCTGGTGGATCAGGTCCTCGGCGAGGGCGAGGTGGGCGCGGTGCTGCAGGGCGAACAGCCGGTGAAGATCCAGGAGTCGGTGCTGGCCGGCGTCTGGCGGGTGCAGTACGAGGCCACCGATGGCCGGGTGCTGCGCGACACGGTGGAGGTGGGGGCGATTCCGCGGACGCTGGCCGGGGTGGCCACGGCTGCGCTGGCCGAACAGATCACCGTGGACGAGGTGCCGCCGGGGGTGGTCAACGCCCTGCCGCTGGTGGCCGAGCTCAACGACCAGCTGGCCAGCGCCGGGACCCACGCGATCAATCTCACCCTGCTGCCCCAGAGCGAGGCCGATCTGGCCTTCCTCGACCGGGTGCTCGGCAGCGGCAATGCCACCATCCTCTCCCGCGGCTACGGCAACTGCCGCATCACCAGCACCGGCACCCGCCGGGTCTGGTGGGTGCAGTACTTCAGCTCCCAGGACGCCATGATCCTTAACACCCTGGAGGTGACCGACGTACCGGAGGTGGCCTGCGCCTCCCAGGAGGACCTGGAGGACAGCGCCGGGCGACTGGAGGAGATCCTCGAGGTCTACCGGTGAGCCAGGGCTTCTTCGCCGGCGCCTACGGCGGCGACGTCGCCAAGCTCGACGATGACGCGCGCCTGGAGTGCCGCATCTGCTGGCACATCTATGATCCCGCCGAGGGCGATCCCTACTGGCAGATCCCGCCGGGCACGCCGTTCTCCCGGTTGCCCGAGCACTGGACCTGCCCCAACTGCGACAGCCCGCGCGACGGCTTCATCCTGATTGGGGAGGGGCGGTGAGCGGCGAGGGGAGTGCGGCACTGCTGCAGGCGGTGTTCGAACACATTCGGCAGGAGCGGATGGCCGACATGCCCATGCTCAACCCGGCCCTGCGGGTCGAGGCGGTGGGCTTCGCGCCCTGGCACGACGGCCTGCTCGGAATCCTGATCACCCCCTGGTTCATGAACCTCATGCACCTGCCGGGCGAGCAGGGGCTGGCCGCGGTGCCGGCGCCCGGCGGCAAGCGCCAGCTCGTCTTCCCCTCCGGGGTCTACGAATTCATCAGCGCGCAGGAGGAACGCCTCGGCCGCTACGAGATGTGTTCGCTCTTCTCGCCCATGTTCGACTTCCCCGACCATGCCACCGCTGTGGCCACTGCACACGAGGCCCTGGTCGGGCTGATGACGCCGGATCCTTCGCCGGCCGCCGGGGAGGGGGGCGGTGAAGCGCCCGCGCCGGCAGCGGAGGAGGCACGCCCGGCCATCAGCCGGCGCGACCTGCTGCGGGGCAGCTTCGGCCGCCCAAGCCGGGAGCCATGAGCGTCGAGGGGCGGCTGCTGATCCAGCTGGCCTGCCGCCAGGAGCGGGTGGCGGAGGTGCGGATCGGCTCCAGCCGGCCGCTGGGCGCGGTGCGCATCTTCGCCGGCAAGCCGGTGGCCGAATTGCAGCGCAGCCTGCCGCTGCTCTATGGCGTTTGCGCCACTGCCCAGGCCCACGCCGCCCGGATGGCCTGCGATCGGGCCGCCGCTCGCACAGCGCCGCGGCCGCTGCACAATGCACGGGAGATGCTGGTGTGGGCCGAGACCGCGAGGGAACACCTGGGGCGACTCCTGCTCGACTGGCCACGGTTTCTCGACGAGGTGCCCGAGCGCCGCTTCGCGGCACCGGTGATGGGCCTGCTGCCGGGGCTGCGCCAGGCCCTGTTCGCCGATGGCGATGCCTTCGGCGACGCGGCGCGGCTGACGCTGGCGCCGGATCCGCTGGAGCAGCGGCTCGGCGAGCTGGAGGCCCTCCTGGGGGAGATGGTCTTCGTCGATCCCTGGCCCGCCGCCGGCGGACTGGAGGCATTGCAGGGCTGGTGCGGTGCCGGGCGCAGCACCGCCGCGCGGTTCCTGCGCGAGGTGCTGGAGCGGGAGTGGGGCGGGCTAGGGGCCGGCGAGCTGGCGGCGCTGCCCTCGCTCGCCGACGGCGCCCTCGAGGAGCGGCTGGCGGCCGCCGACGCCGAGGCCTTCATTTCCGCACCGCGCTGGCAGGGCCAGTCCTTCGAGACCGGGGCCCTGGTGCGCCAGCAGTCGGCGCCGCCGGTGCGGGCGGCCCTGGCCGCCTACGGCAACGGCCTGTTCACCCGTTTGGTCGCGCGTCTGAACGAACTGGCCGGCGTGCCGGCGCTGCTGAGGGAGGGGGCGGCGACCCTGGCGGCGGCGGAGGTGGAGCGGGCGGAGGGCTCCAGCGGCGTCGGCCTGGCCCAGGTGGAGGCGGCCCGCGGGCGCCTGGTGCACCGGGTCGAGCTGTTCGACGGCCGGGTGGGCCGTTACCAGATCCTCGCGCCCACGGAATGGAACTTCCAGGCCGGCGGTCCCCTGGCCCGGGCCCTGACCGGCCTGGAGGCGGTCGACGAGGCGCAGCTGCGGCAGCAGGCCGGGTTGCTGATCGGCGCCATTGACCCCTGCGTCGGTTACGACCTGGAGCTGGCCTGAATGCACGAAATGTCGCTCTGCGAAGGCATCCTCCAGGTGCTGGAGGAGAACGCGACACGCCAGGACTACCGGCGGGTCAAGGCGGTGCGGCTGGAGATCGGCGCCCTGGCCGGGGTGGAGCTGGAGGCCCTGCGCTTCGGCTTCGATGCGGTGATGCGCGGTTCCCTGGCCGACGGCGCGCGCCTGGAGATCATCGAGGTCCCGGCCACCGCCTGGTGCATGCAGTGCGCGCAGACCGTGCTGGTGCGCCAACGCTTCGACGCCTGCCCCCAATGCAACAGCCACCAACTCCAGGTCACCGGCGGCGAGGAGCTGCGGATCAAGGACCTGGAGGTCGAGTAGGAAAGGCGAAAAGAAGGTTCTCGCGCTAAGGCGCAAAGGCGCAAAGAAAATCGGAACTAACGGATGGAAGCGCAGGTGGGGCCAAACGCGCGCGCCATGAGAAAGACCTGATGATGGCTTTGCTGAAATGTCTCGCGGTAGAAGCCGGGCACAGTGAGCAGGCTGATCCAAGGCATGGAAGCCGGAAGGCGAACGAATTTTGCCCTGGTCTACTTTGCGCCTTAGCGTCTTTGCGCGAGGCCGATTTTGACTTTGTTTTGTGACCGGAACGGTCGGAGAGAAAACGATGTGCAACGTATGCGGATGTGGTGCGGGCGAAACCCGGATCGAGGGCCAGGACCATCACCACGATCACGACCATGGCCACCAGCATGACCACGCTCATGGGCATCATCACCACCATGCCCATGCCCATGACCATGGGCATGGGCATGAACACGAACACCAGCATGGCGAGCACAGCCACGACTACGGCCAGGGTCCGGCCCATGCCCATGCGCCCGGCATGAGTCAGGCGCGCATGGTGCAGATCGAGCAGGACATCCTGGGCAAGAACAACGAATACGCCGCGGCCAACCGCAAGCGCTTCGCCGCCCAGGGCATCCTGGCCCTGAACCTGGTCTCCAGCCCCGGCTCGGGCAAGACCACCCTGCTGACCCGGACCATCGACGACCTGAAGGACGAGTTGCCGCTGGCCGTGATCGAGGGCGATCAGCAGACCGCCAACGACGCCGAGCGGATTCGCGCCACCGGGGTGCCGGCGCTGCAGATCAACACCGGCAAAGGCTGCCACCTGGACGCGCACATGGTCGGCCACGCCCTCGACAGCCTGGCGCCCGCCGACGGCGGGGTGCTGTTCATCGAGAACGTGGGCAACCTGGTCTGTCCCGCGTCCTTCGACCTGGGCGAGGCCCACAAGGTGGTGATCCTGTCGGTCACCGAGGGCGAGGACAAGCCGCTCAAGTACCCGGACATGTTCCATGCTGCCGACCTGATGCTGCTGAACAAGGTCGACCTGCTGCCGCACCTCAACTTCGACGTGGAGCGCTGCATCGACTATGCCCGCCGGGTCAACCCGCGGATCAAGGTGTTGCAGGTCTCGGCCACCAGCGGGGCCGGGATGGAGCGCTGGTATCAGTGGCTGCGGGCCAGCCGGGAGCTGGAGCTGGCCACCGGCTAGCTCGCTAGCCCGGCTCAGTGGCCGATCTGATCCAGCAGGCGCTCGCGCCACGCGATGTTGCGTTGATAGACGTCGGTGGTCCAGCGATCGTTGGGGTCGTCGCTCAACTGCGCCACCTTGGCCTGTCCGGCCCGCAGTTCCTCGATTTGGTAGCGAAGCCTGCTGCGCACATCTTCCCAGAGGGATTCAAACATGCTCCCGTCCTCCCTGTGCCTTCGCGTTAGTGAATCTAGACGCGGCACGCGGGGTGGGCGAGCGGGAAAAACACCTATTGGCAGGGGTATTTCACGGGGCCGCGGACCTACTCGCGCCGCCGTCCGACCAGTCCCTCCAGCCCGTACTTGCTGATCCGGTAACGCAGGGTTTCGCGCGTGGTGCCGAGGGCCCTGGCGGTGGCGGTGACGTTATACCGGTTCCTTTTCAGGGCCATTTCTATGATGTGACGATCCATGTCCTCGAGGGCCATGCTGCCGTCGAGTGGCAGGCAGATGCGGTCTCCCGCCGCCTGTGCGGCCCCACCGTCAAGGGGGATCAGTTGCAGCCATTCGAGCGGCAGGTTCTCGCTGCCGGAGAGCAGCACGCAGCGTTCGATCACGTTGCGCAGCTCGCGCACGTTCCCGGGCCAGTCGTGGGCATAGAGCTGTTTCCAGACCTCGTCGGAGATGTGGCTGACGCGCTTGCCCGCCTTGGCGTTGAACTCGCTGATGAAGGCGTTGACCAGCTCCGGCAGGTCCTCCTTGCGCTGGCGCAGGGCCGGCAGCTCCAGCTGGAACACGCTGAGGCGGTGAAACAGGTCGGCGCGGAACTTGCCCTCGCGCACCTGGGCCTGCAGGTCGAGGTTGGTGGCGGCGATCAGCTGCACGTCGACGCTGATCTCGGTCTCGCCGCCGACCCGGCGCATGCGCTGCTCCTCCACCGCCTTGAGCAGCTTG
>CAZMMH010000093.1:0-7905 GCA_964567315.1 uncultured Gammaproteobacteria bacterium | reverse complement strand
CGGCATCGTCCTGCGCCTGGAGTTCTACAACACCGCCGATCTGACCGACATCGTGAAACGTTCGGCGCGTATTCTCGGCGTCGAGATCGATGCCGAAGGCGCCCGCGAGGTGGCCCGGCGCTCCCGCGGCACCCCGCGCATCGCCAACCGGCTGCTGCGGCGGGTGCGCGACTATGCCCAGGTCAAGGCCGACGGCCGGGTCACCGCCGAGGTGGCGGATCGCGCCATGGGCATGCTCAAGGTGGACGATCACGGCTTTGATATGATGGATCACAAGCTGCTGCTGGCGGTGATCGAGAAGTTCGGCGGTGGCCCCGTGGGGGTCGACAACCTGGCCGCGGCCATCGGCGAAGAGCGCGGCACCATCGAGGATGTGCTCGAGCCCTACCTGATTCAGCAGGGCTTTCTCATGCGCACCCCGCGCGGGCGGGTGGCGACCGAACACGCCTACCGCCACTTCGGCCTGCGTGCCCCGGCCGCGGCGCGGATGCGCGAGGACGACCTGTTCGACGAGTCGTGAAACAGTACACTGAGTGTTCACCTGATCTGAACAAATTGCCCGCGGCGAGGTCATACGGCGAGATGCCGCGGTGAGGGGGGATACCGATTCCGTGAAGCCGTTCATATGGCCGGTCCGGGTCTACTACGAAGATACGGACAGTGGCGGCGTGGTCTACTACGCAAACTACCTCAAATTCATGGAACGCGCGCGCACCGAGTGGCTGCGCAGCCTCGGCTACGAACAGGATCAGTTGCGCGCCAGTGAGGATCTGCTGTTTGCCGTGCGCAGTCTCGAGATCGATTACCGCAAGCCCGCCCGCTTCAACGACGCCCTCGCCGTGAGTGCCGCCCTGGCCGAGCGCGGCCGGGCGAGCCTGACCTTTGCGCAGGAGGTACGCCGGGACGATGAACTGCTCTGCAGCGCCCGCGTGCGCATCGCCTGTCTCTCGGCCTCCGGACTGCGTCCGCGGCCGCTTCCCAATCATATGCTGGCGGAGATTGCCGAATGACCCCCAACCTCTCCATTCTCCACTTGGTGCTCAACGCGAGCGTTGTGGTGCAACTGGTGCTGCTGCTGCTGCTCGGCGTCTCGATCGCCTCCTGGGCGATGATCTTCCGCAAGTGGACCGCCCTTAAGGAGGCGCGGGCCCAGGCGGATGAATTCGAGGAGCGCTTCTGGTCCGGCGGCGAACTGGGGGCGCTGTACAAGCAGATCACCAATCGTGCCTCCGACCCGGAGGGGATGGAGCGGATCTTCGAGGCGGGCTTCAGCGAATTCGCCCGCCTGCGCAAGCAGCACGGGATCGATCCGATGGCGGTACTCGAGGGCGCCCAGCGGGCCATGCGGGTGGCCCTGGCGCGGGAGGTGGACCGCATCGAGGTGCACCTGTCGTTCCTCGCCACGGTCGGTTCCACCAGCCCCTACGTCGGCCTGTTCGGCACGGTCTGGGGCATCATGACCGCCTTCCGCGGCCTCGGTAATGTGCACCAGGCGACCCTGGCCACGGTGGCCCCGGGCATCGCCGAGGCGCTGGTGGCCACCGCCATGGGTCTGTTCGCGGCGATTCCCGCGGTGCTGGCCTACAACCGTTACTCCAACGACGTCGACCGCATCGAGGGCCAGTATGACGCCTTCCTGGAGGAGTTCTCCACCATCCTCCAGCGCCAGGCCCACGTCCACGACGAGGCGGCGGGGTAGGGCGCCATGGCCAGACAGCGCGGCAGCAAGCGGCGGCCCATGAGCGAGATCAACGTGGTGCCCTACATTGACGTGATGCTGGTGCTGCTGGTGATCTTCATGATCACCGCGCCCATGCTCTCCGAAGGGGTCAAGGTGGACCTGCCCCAGGCGTCGGCCAACCCCCTGCCGCCCCGGGACAAGGAGCCGCTGGTGCTGAGCATCGATGCCAAGGGGCGCTTCTATCTCAATATCGCCGCCAAGCCCAAGCAGCCGCTGGCGCCGGAGCTGATCCGGGCGCAGGTGGAAAAGGTGCTGTCGCGCAGCCCCGACACGCCGGTGATGGTCAAGGGCGACAAGCGGGTCGACTACGGGCGGATCGTCCAGGCCATGGTGCTGCTGCAGCAGGCCGGGGCGGCCAGCGTGGGCATGAGCAGCCAGCCGGGAAACGGGGATGAACGCTAGGCGGGAGCGCAAAGCGGCCAAGGCGGTCGGCATGTCGCGGCCGCTGACCTATTCGGTGCTGGTGCACCTGGCCCTGCTCGGGGTGCTCGGCTTCGGTTTGGCCTGGAAGATCCACGTGCCGAAGGAACAGAGCGTCGATATCGTCCAGGCCCATTTCATAGATGCGGACAAACTGGCGGCCGAGCGCAAACGGCGCGAGCAGGAGCAGTTGCGGATCGCCGAGGCCAAGCGGCAGGCGGAGCTGAAGCGGCAGCGGGCCCTGAAGCGGGCGGCGGCCGAGCGCAAGCGCAAGGAGGAGGCGCGCAAGGCGGCGGAGGCCAAGAAACAGGCGGAGTTGGCGGCCAAGCGCAAGGCCGCCGAGGCCAGGAAACAGGCGGAGCTGGCGGCACAGCGCAAGGCCGCCGCGGCCAGGAAACAGGCGGCTCTGGCCGCCAAGCGCAAGGCGGCGGAGGCCAGGAAACAGGCGGAGTTGGCGGCCCAGCGCAAGGCGGCGGAGGCCAAGAAGCAGGCGGAGTTGGCGGCCCAGCGCAAAGCGGCCGAGGCGAAGAAACAGGCGGCACTGGCGGCCAAGCGCAAGGCCGAGGCGGAACGCAAAGCAGCCGAGGCGGAGCTGCGCCGCCAGGTAGCGGCGGAGGAGGCGGCCCAGCAGAAGGCGGCCGCCGAGATGGCCGCGCAGCGCGCGGTGGTCGGCTACACCAGGGCGATCGCCCGCCAGGTGGAGCAGAGCTGGCTGCGCCCGCCGGGCCTGCCGACCGGGCTCAATTGCGACGTGCGGGTGACGTTGATCCCCTCCGGCGCCGTCATGGGCGTGCAGATCGTGCGCTCCAGCGGCAACGGTGCCTTCGATCGTTCGGTGATCGACGCGGTGCACAAGGCCTCGCCCCTGCCGGTGCCGGCCGACCCCGCGGTGTTCGCGCGAATGCGTGTGATAACCTTCAACTTCCACCCGGAGAATTGATCGTGAAACGCTTTCTTGCACCGCTCGGTCTGCTGCTGGCCCTTGGCGCCGGTGCGGCGCGGGCCGATCTGACCATCCAGATCACCAAGGGCGCCGAGGGCGCGCTGCCCATTGCCGTGGTGCCCTTCGGCTGGGGCGGTTCGCCGGGCACCAAGCCGCCCACCGACATCGCCTCCATCGTCTCCCGTGACCTCCAGCTGAGTGGACTGTTTTCGCCGTTGGCGGCCAAGGACATGGTGGCGCGGCCCCACGACGGCCGTGAGGTCAACTACGCCAACTGGCGCATGCTCGGGGTCGACGATCTCGCGGTGGGCAAGCTGGTCCCGCTAGGAGGCGGCAATTACCGGGTCGACGTACAGCTGCTGGCGGTCTACCAGGGCAGGCAGCTGGCCGGCTACAGCTACCCGGCCAATCGCGGCAATCTGCGCCGCACCGCGCACAAGATCAGTGACATGATCTACCAGAAGCTCACCGGCCAGCCGGGGGCCTTCAACACCGACATCGCCTACGTCACGGTGACCGGCAACCCGAAGAAGCCGACCTACACCCTGGAGGTGGCCGACGTCGACGGCTACAATCCGCGCGCTGCCCTGCGCTCGCCGCAGCCGATCATGTCCCCGGCCTGGTCGCCCGACGGTCAGCGGTTGGCCTACGTCTCCTTCGAGACCGGCAAGCCGGCACTGTTCGTGCAGCAGGTGCGCACCGGTAAGCGCACGCGGGTCACCGATTTTCCCGGCATCAACGGTGCCCCGGCCTGGTCGCCCGACGGCAGCAAGCTGGCCGTGACCCTGTCGAAGAGCGGCAACCCGGAGATCTACATTCTCGACCTGGCCAGCCGCCGGCTGGTGCAGCTGACCCACAACCGGGCGATCGACACCGAGGCGGCCTGGGAGCCGGACGGCAAGAGCATCGTCTTCACCTCGGACCGCGGCGGCAGCCCGCAGCTCTATCGCATCCCGGTCAGCGGCGGTCAGGCGCAGCGCCTGACCTTCGACGGGAACTACAACGCCCGCGCGAGCATCTCACCTGACGGCAAACACATCGCCATGGTGCATCGGGTCAAGGGACGTTTTGTGATCGCGGTCCTGGATACGGCCACCGGTCGCCTGCGTACGCTGACGGACGGCCCGCTGGACGAGTCACCGAGTATCGCGCCGAATGGAAGTATGGTTATATATGCGGCCGATGAAGGCGGGCGCGGCGTGCTGGCGGCGGTGTCGATGGACGGGCGCGTGCAGCAACGCCTGGCGACCAAGACGGGCGCCGTGCGCGAGCCGGCCTGGTCGCCGAAGCCTCTGGTGCCGTAAGGCGCCGGGCACAGATTCCGATTTCCGATGATTTCGACGATTGAATGAATTTAGGGGGTAAGTGATGAAGGCGTTGAAACTGTTCGTGTTGGGGCTCGCGGCCTTGACCCTGGCGGCCTGCAGCGGGATGGGCGGCGGCGAGACCGGCAAGGGCCCGGCCGGGGTCGAGGATCTCGGCACTTCCGGCAGCGCCACCAGCACCGCCGGCGCGAGCAACGGCAGTGAAGGGGCCGCCACCACTGCGGTCGGCGCCGCCGACACCTTCGACGGGCGTCCGCTCAACCCCGGCGACAGCAGCGACAACGGGGCCGACCGTTGGGTGGTCTACTTCAATTACGACTCCAACGTTGTCGATCCCTCGTACACCAAGATGCTGGCGGCCCACGCGGCCTACCTGGCCCAGCATCCGGAGCTGACCCTGACCCTGCAGGGCAACACCGACGAGCGCGGCACCCGCGAGTACAATATCGGCCTCGGCGAGCGCCGTGCCCAGGCGGTGCGGGACGTGCTGATCCTGCAGGGTGCGCCGTCGGCCCAGATTGCCACGGTCAGCTATGGTGAGGAGCGCCCTGCAGCGACCGGGCACGATGAAGCGGCTTGGCGGCTCAACCGTCGTGTAGAGCTGATCTACAGCCACCGCTGATCGATGCAACTGCCGCGACGCACCATCGCCTTCGCCCTGACCGCGCTGCTGGCCGGCGGCGCGGTGGCCGCTCCCGGCGATGCGCCGGCCTCGCTGGAGGCGCGGGTGGCGCGGCTGGAGCGGGTGCTCGACAGCAGTACCCTGGTCAACATGCTCGACCAGCTGAACCAGCTGCAGCAGCAGGTGCAGGTACTGCAGGGCCAGCTGGACAAGCAGGGCCACCAGCTGCAGGCGATCGAAGCCCGGCAGCGCGACATGTACATGGACCTGGACAAGCGGCTGCAGCCGCTGGAGGCGGCCGCCCGGGCCAGGCCCGCCACACCTCCGGCGCCGGCCGGCGGCGGCGTCCCGGCACCACAGATGCCCGTGCCTGCCACCGCCCCCTCGCCGTCGACACCGCCGGCCGTTGCACCGTCCACGCCGGTCGCCGCGGCGCCGGCGCAGCCGGAGCAGAAGCTCTACGAGCAGGCCTTCAACCTGCTCAAGGACGGCAGCTACAAGCAGGCTATCGCCGCCTTCCAGTCCCAGCTGAAGAGCTATCCCAGCGGCAGCTATGCCGACAACGCCTATTACTGGACGGGCGAGTCCTATTACGTGATGCGTGACTTCCCGGCGGCCCTGGCCTCGTTCCAGAAGGTGCTGAGCGCCTTTCCCAACAGCCCCAAGGCCCTCGGTTCAATGCTGAAGATCGGCTACATCCACTACGAGCTCAAGCAGTGGGCCGCCGCACGCCAGGCGCTGGAGCAGCTGAAGAGCCGTGCCCCCGGCTCGCGCGAGGCGCGGCTGGCCGATGCGCGCCTGCAGCAGATGCAGCGCGAGGGTCACTGAGTCCCGTCATGTCGTCCGGCCAGAGTGGCGGGCGCCTGCGCGTCAGCGAAATCTTTCATTCCCTTCAGGGCGAGTCGCGCAGCGCCGGCTGGCCGACGGTATTCGTGCGCCTGACCGGCTGCCCCCTGCGCTGCGATTATTGCGACACCGAATACGCCTTCACCGGCGGCGAGTGGTGGGGGCTGGAGGCGATCCTCGATGAGGTCAAGGCCTACGGCGCGCGCCACGTCTGTGTCACCGGCGGCGAGCCGCTGGCGCAGAAGGGCTGCCTGGAGTTGCTCAAGGCGTTGTGCGACGCCGGCTATGAGGTCTCCCTGGAGACCAGCGGCGCCCTCGATGTGTCGGCGGTCGATCCGCGGGTGGTCAAGGTGCTCGACCTGAAGACGCCCGGATCGGGAGAGACGGGGCGCAACCTGTGGGAAAACCTCAATCATCTGTCATCCCGCGACCAGGTGAAGTTCGTGATCTGCGACCGGGCGGACTACGTTTGGGCCCGGCAGGTGCTGGAACGGGAGGGGCTGAACCGGCGTGCCGAGGTGCTGTTTTCACCCTGTTTCGGCCGCCAGGATCCCACCGAGCTGGCCGAATGGATTCTCGCCGACCGCCTGCCGGTGCGCTTTCAGCTGCAGTTGCACAAGATCCTGTGGGGAGATGCGCGCGCGCGTTAGCGCGCGCATTTTGAATTATGAAACTTGAATGTTGAATTGCGGTGCGCCGCCCTGGCGGGCGTCGAGTTTGATTTTCGATGCAAGACCCAGGCACCATCCGAATCCAGTTGTGCGGCTTTGCCGCACACCACAATTCAAAATTCATAATTCAAAACCGCTTTCATGAAAACGCCCGCAGTCATTCTCGTCTCCGGCGGCCTTGATTCCGCCACGGTGCTCGCCATCGCCCGCGAGCAGGGCTATGCCTGCCATGCCCTCAGCTTCGACTACGGTCAGCGCCATGCCTCGGAACTGGCGGCGGCGGCGCGGGTGGCCGAGGGTCTGGGTGCGGTGGAGCACAAGGTCATTCGTATCGACCTGGGCACCATCGGCGGCTCGGCGCTCACCGATCCGTCGATCGCCGTGCCGGAGTCGCCCAGCGAGGGCATCCCGGTCACCTATGTGCCCGCCCGCAACACGGTGTTTCTCAGTTTCGCCCTCGGCTGGGCCGAAGTCCTGGGGGCGACCGACATTTTCATCGGCGTCAACGCGGTGGACTATTCCGGCTACCCGGACTGCCGGCCCGAGTTCATCGCCGCCTTTGAAGGCCTGGCCAACTTGGCCACCCGCGCAGGCGTAGAGGGGGCGCGCTTCCGCGTTCACGCGCCGCTGGTGGAGATGAGCAAGGCGGAGATTATCCGCGAAGGGGGGCGCCTGGGGGTCGACTACGGGCTCACCGTCTCCTGCTATGCCGCCGACGAACAGGGCCGGGCCTGTGGTCGCTGCGATTCCTGCCGCCTGCGTGCCGCCGGTTTCGAGGCCGCGGGCGTCGCGGACCCTACCCGTTATCGGGGAATGCCCTAATGGATTCGCCGGCTTCGGCCCGGTAGGCTGTCCAGCCGTTTGCAGCCGCCCGCGTCCCGGCGTCCGGTGGCTGGGTCGGTATTCGAATCCGAGGACCTACGGCATGGAATTCACGAGTTTTGCGGCGGGCCATACGGCCCTGCTCTGGTACACCTTTGCGATCGCGCTGGTGATGGGCGCGGTGGTCAACAAGACCAACTTCTGCACCATGGGCGCGGTTTCCGACTGGGTCAACATGGGCGACACGGGGCGCCTGCGGGCCTGGCTGTTCGCCATCGCCGTGGCCCTGATCGGCGTGGTGGTGCTCGAACGCCTCGGCCTGGTGAACGCCGACGGGGCCTTCCCGCCCTACCGTTCAGGTCAGTTGATATGGGCGGAAAACGTGCTCGGCGGCTTCATGTTCGGCATCGGCATGACCCTGGCCAGCGGCTGCGGCAACAAGACCCTGATCCGCATCGGCGGCGGCAACCTGAAGTCGCTGGTGGTCTTCGCCATCATCGGCGTCATCGCCTACT
>CAZMMH010000092.1:0-7992 GCA_964567315.1 uncultured Gammaproteobacteria bacterium | reverse complement strand
CCACCCACCGCAACCTCGAGGAGCGGATCAACAGCGGCGACTTCCGCGAGGACCTGTTCTACCGCCTGGCGGTCTTTCCGATCGACATGCCGCCGCTGAGCGAGCGGGGCGAGGACATCCCGCTGCTGGTGGAGGAGTTGATCGCGCGGCTGGAGCAGGAGAACCGCGGCTCGGTGCGGCTGACCAAGCCGGCCATGGAGCGGCTCAAGCAGTACCGCTGGCCGGGCAATGTGCGCGAGCTGGCCAACCTGGTGGAGCGGCTGGCGATCCTGCACCCCTACGGCACGGTGGAGGTGGCGGATCTGCCGCTGAAGTACCGCGGGCAGCTCTCCGAGGAGGAGGAGTTCCTCAGCAGCCATCCGCTGGCCTTCCTCAACCAGGCCTTTCAACCCCAGAGCGAGGCTGCGGGGGGAGGGCAGACGGCCCGCGAGGAGGCCGCCGACGCGCCGGAGGACGCCGACGGTGACGAGTCGGCCGAGATCGACTTTTCTGCAGGCGGCCTCGACCTCAAGGAGCATCTCGCGCAACTCGAGGTACAGATCATCCGCCAGGCCCTGGACGAGGCCGACGGTGTGGTGGCCCATGCCGCCAAGCTCCTCAACATGCGCCGGACCACCCTGGTGGAAAAGCTGCGCAAGTACGGCCTGCAGCGCACCAGCGAGGCGTCATGATCTTGACGTGCGTTTCTCGCGCCAATCTATCACATTGAAAAATATAAATAACATTTAAGGGCACGCATCTTGCTTGGGTTCGCTCAGCACCGTTGTCGACGGTGTCCTCGAGCATCGAACCGGAGCGAGCTGACGTATGTCCCTGGAATCCGCACAGCGTGCGCCGACGGCGCCACCCCTTTCAGATCCCTGGCTGCCGGCGGGTGAGGCCGCGCCGGCCTGTCGCCGCGTTGGCAATCCCGGCCAGGCCCACCGCGACGTGCTCGAGGCCCTGCCGGTCGGAGTGCTGGTCCTCGACCGCCACGGCCGGGTGCAGGGCTGCAACCGCGCCGCGCGGCGGCTGTTCGGCGAGCCCCTGCTCGGCGCCCGCTGGGAAGCGGTGCGGGCGCGTGCCGTGGTGCCTGCCAGTGGCGACGGTACCGAACTGCGCCTGCGCGACGGCCGCCTGCTCAGCGTGGCGGTGCGCAACCTGGGCGGCGAACCGGGGCGGATCCTGGTGTTCCAGGACGTCACCGACACCCGTCACCTGCAGCTGACCGCCGGGCGTCAGCGCCGCCTCGCGGCCATGGGCGAAACCACCGCCCGCCTGGTCCACCAGATCCGCACCCCGCTGGCCTCGACCCTGCTCTACGTTTCCCACCTGCGCCGGCCCATGCTCAGCGACAGCGACCGTATACGGGTCGCCGACAAGATCCAGGCCCGCCTGCGCCACCTGGAACGCATGGTCAACGATATGCTCGAATTCGCCCGCGGTGACGCCGGCGAAACCGGCCGGGTCGAGGTGGCGGCCCTGATCGAGGCCGTGTGCCAGACCCTGGAGCCGCAGTTGGCGGTGCAGGGGGCCACCCTGACGGTTGACGACCGCACCGGCGGCGCGGCGCTGCAGGCCAATGACGACGCCCTGCTCGGCTGCCTGCTCAACCTGGCCAGCAACGCCATGCAGGCGCGCGGCGAGGGCTTGCGTCTCGAGCTCTCCGCCCGGATCAGCAACGCCGACGTGGAAATCGCTCTGGCCGACAACGGACCGGGCATCGCCCCCGAGGTGCAGGCGCGGATCTTCGAACCCTTCTTTACCACCCGCGGCGACGGTACCGGCCTCGGCCTGGCCGAGGTGCGCACCGTGGTCGAGGCCCATGGCGGCCGGGTCGAACTGCATTCCCGGCCCGGCGCCGGCGCGCGCTTCGTCCTGACCCTGCCGCGGGCCGCACAGATGTTGCCGAGCGGCGCCGAGCGCGGTCACCGCGCGGCCGCCGGCGAGCAAGCGGAGGTGATCTCATGAGCCGTTCCACCATCCTCGTGGTCGAAGACGATCACTCCCTCAGCGAGGCCCTGAGCGACACCCTGGAGCTCGAGGGCTACGCGGTCTGCACTGCCGCCGACGGCGAGGCCGCCCTGTCCCTGCTGGAACGGCGCACCGTCGACCTGCTGGTTACCGATCTGCAGATGCGGCCGATGGACGGCCTGAGCCTGCTGCGGCGGGTCAAGGCGCATCGGGTGGAGCTGCCGGTGCTGATGATGACCGCCTTCGGCACCATCGAGACGGCGGTGGAGGCGATGCGCGCCGGCGCCGCCGACTATCTGATCAAACCCTTCGAGGCCGAGGAGCTGGTGGATACGGTGCAGCGCTTCGTGGCCCCGGAGCAGAGCGGTGGAGGCGAGCAGATGATCGCCGAGGACCTGCAGACCCGCAGCCTGGCGGAGCTCGCGCGGCGGGTCGCGGCGAGCCCGGTGACGGTGATGATCACCGGCCCCAGCGGCACCGGCAAGGAGGTGCTGGCACGCTACATCCATCGCAACTCGGCCAACGCCGGCGGGCCCTTCGTCGCCATCAACTGCGCGGCGATCCCCGAGAACATGCTGGAGGCGGTGCTGTTCGGCTATGAAAAGGGCGCCTTCACCGGCGCCTACCGCGCCAGCCCGGGCAAGTTCGAACAGGCCCAGGGCGGCACCCTGCTGCTGGACGAGATCTCGGAAATGCCCCTGGGCCTGCAGGCCAAGCTGTTGCGGGTGCTGCAGGAGCGCGAGGTGGAGCGGGTCGGCGGCCAACGCCTGATCCCCCTTGACGTGCGCGTGCTCGCCACCTCCAACCGCAACCTGCGCGAGGAGGTGGCCGCCGGCCGCTTCCGCGAGGATCTCTTCTACCGCCTCAACGTCTTCCCCATGCGTCTGCCGCCCCTGCGCGAACGGCCGCGGGACATCGTGCCCCTGGCCGAAAGCTTCCTGCGGCATCTGAGCCAGGGTGGCCCGGTGCCCCTGCTCGACGAGTCGGCCGTGATCCGGCTGCACGGCCACAGCTGGCCGGGCAACGTGCGTGAGCTGGAGAACGTGATGCAGCGGGCCATGATCCTGCGTCAGGGCGACAGCCTGAATGCCGGCGACCTGGTGTTCGAGGAGGGCGAGGGCGTCTCGGCCCTGTCCGAACTGCCGCTGGTCGCGCCCGTCGACGCCGCGCCCAAGCTCAACGACGGCCTGCGCAACAGCGAATACCGCCTGATCATCGAGGCGCTGCGCGCCGGTAACGGCAGCCGCTCCAAGGCCGCGGAGCGGCTCGGCATCAGTCCGCGGACCCTGCGCTACAAGCTGGCGCGGATGCGCGACGAGGGCATCGATTTCGACCGCTGCATTGGCGCGGATTCTGCATAACTCCGGCCAGGGTCAAAAAGCCGGCGGCAGATCGGGGCCGTGGCTGCAAGAGGAGTCTCCGCCATGAGCGACATGAACGTGAACCAGGTCCTGGCCCAGATGCGTGCCCTGGCCGCACGCTCGGGTGTGCAGGGCCCGGCCGGTACCGAGAGCGCCGCCGAGGGTGGCACCGCCAAGGCCGATTTCGGCAATCTGCTGAAGGATTCCCTCGGCAAGGTCAACGACCTGCAGATGACGTCGGGCCACATGGCCACCGCGTTCGAAAAGGGCGATCCCAATGTCAGTCTGGTGGACGTGATGATTGCCAAGGAGAAGGCGGGAATCGCCTTTCAAGCCATGCTTCAGGTGCGCAACAAGCTGGTATCCGCCTACGAAGAGGTGATGCGCATGCAGGTCTGAGCCTGCGGCGCGCGACCGACCCCGGACTAACAGAACAACGGCAGGGCGAAGATGGACGTAGCACAACAGACGCAAAACGTGGCCCGGGGCATCGGCGTACTGCCGGCCTGGCGGCAGGTGGCGATCATGATCGGCCTGGCCGCCAGCGTGGCCATCGGCGTCGCGGTGGTGCTGTGGGCGCGGGAGCCGAACTTCACCCTGCTCTACGGCGACCTGGCGGAGAAGGACGCCTCCCAGGTGATCACCGCGCTCGACTCGCAGAAGGTCCCCTACAAGGTCGACCAGGGCAGCGGCGCCATCCTGGTGCCCTCCTCGCGGGTCTATGACGTGCGCCTGAAGCTGGCCGCCGACGGCCTGCCCAAGGGCAGCGGCATGGGCTTCGAAATGCTGCAGAAGGATCAGAGCTTCGGCACCAGCAACTTCATCGAAACCGCCCGTTACCAGCGTGCCCTGGAAGGTGAACTCGCCCGCTCGGTGGCCACCATCGACAACGTCAAGAGCGCACGGGTCCATCTCGCCATCCCCAAGCAGACCGTATTCATCCGCAAGCAGGACAAGCCGACCGCCTCGGTGCTGGTGGATCTCTATCCCGGACGCTCCCTGGATCCCGGCCAGGTCTCCGCCGTGGTCCACCTGGTGGCCTCCAGCGTGCCCCAGCTGCGCGCCGACAACGTCACCGTGGTTGATCAGACCGGCAAGTTGCTCTCCGGCACCCGGCACGACAACGCCATGGGCCTGAGCGACGATCAACTGGCCTACACGCAGAGGATCGAGCAGCGCTACGCCGACCGCATCACCAACCTGCTGAGCCCGCTGGTGGGTGCCGGCGGTGTGCGTGCCCAGGTCAACGCCGACGTGGATTTCAGCACGACGGAGAAGACCCGTGAGAGTTATAATCCGGACTTGCCGGCGGTACGCAGCGAGCAGGTGACCGAGCAGAAGACGGTGGGCGCGGGCGGTGCGGGCGGAGTGCCCGGCGCGCTCTCCAACCAGCCCCCGGGCGGCGGTACCACCGCTGCCGGCGGCGCGGGCCAGCAGGCGGCAGGGGGCGAGCAGTCGGTCAACAGCAGCCGCAGCACCACCCGCAATTACGAGCTCGACCGTACCATCAGCCATACGAAGGTGGCCGCGGGTCAGCTGCGCCGGCTGTCGATCGCGGTGGTGCTGGACAACAAGCGCGGGGTCGGCACCGGTGGCGCGGCCACCAGCACCCCGCTGAGTCCCGAGGAGCTGGCTCGGATCACCGACCTGGTCAAGGACGCGGTGGGTTTCGATACGGAGCGTGGTGACACCATCAACGTGGTCAACACCGCGTTCCAGGCGCAGCCCGTGCCAGCCCCGCTGCCGGCGACGCCCTTCTACCAGCGGCCGTGGGTGCAGGATCTGGCCAAGAACCTGCTGGGGGTGATCGGCGTGGCGCTGCTGATCTTCGGCGTGTTGCGCCCGCTGCTGAAGGGTCTGGCCGAAAAGGGCGCGAGCGTGCCCGCCGGGCGGCAGATGGCCCTGGCCGGCGGCGGCATGGTGGAGGGCGGCGAGATGGGTGAGGATCAGATCAGCCTTACCGGCGGCCAAGCGGCGGCGCGCCTGGGCGGGCCGAAGAAGAGCTACGACGACAAGCTGCAGGTCGCGCGGCAGATGGTCGGGCAGGATCCCAGGGTCGTGGCGCAGGTGGTCAAGGGCTGGGTGGCGAAGGAAGAAGAGTAGGGCACGATGGCGGAAGCAGTCGGCAAAGGCGGGAAATTCAGCGGCACCGAGCGTGCCGCGATCCTCTTGATGACCCTCGGCGAGAAGGATGCCGCGGAGGTGTTGCGGCTGATGGGGCCGAAAGAGGTGCAGAAGGTCGGCGCGGCGATGGCGGCCCTCTCCAACATCACCCGCGATCAGGTCAACCAGGTGCTCGACGACTTCGTCGACACCATCGAAAACGAAACCTCCCTTGGCGTCGGCAACGAGGACTACATCCGCAAGGTGATGGTCGATGCCCTGGGCGAGGACAAGGCCGGCGGCCTCATCGACCGCATCCTGATGGGGCGCAACTCCAAGGGTCTGGAGGCGCTCAAGTGGATGGATCCGCGGGCGGTGGCCGAGGTGATCCGCCTGGAGCATCCGCAGATTATCGCCATCGTGCTCTCCTATCTCGATCCCGACCACGCCGCCGCGGTGATGGAGAACCTGCCGGAGCGTACCCGTCCCGACCTGATCATGCGTATCGCCTCCCTAGACGGCATCCAGCCCAACGCCCTCAAGGAGCTGGACGAGATCCTGGAAAAGCAGTTCTCCGGCAATGCCAACGTGAAGCAGTCCAGCGTCGGCGGCGTCAAGGCCGCCGCCAACATCCTCAACTTCATGGAGGGCTCGCAGGAGAACGTGATCCTCGACGAGGTGCGCGAGGCCGACGCCGACCTGGGCCAGCAGTTGCAGGACAACATGTTCGTCTTCGACAACCTGATGGAGGTGGACGACCGCGGCGTCCAGATGCTGTTGCGCGAGGTCTCCTCGGAGTCGCTGATCCTGGCCCTCAAGGGGGCCGACGAGAGCCTGCGCGAGAAGTTCTTCAAGAACATGTCCAAGCGCGCCGCCGAAATGATGCGCGACGACCTGGAGGCCAAGGGCCCAGTGCGTCTGAGCGAAGTGGAGCAGGCCCAGAAGGAAATTCTTGCCATCGCCCGCCGCATGGCCGACTCCGGCGAGCTGGCGCTGGGCGGCAAGGGTGGCGAGCAGTATGTCTGACCAGCGGGTCCTGCAGGGCGATGCCTCGGCCGCCTTCAAACGCTGGGAGCCGCCGGACATGGGCGGTCCCGGCGGCAGTCCCGCCGGCATGCCCAGGGCGCCGGCACAGACAGCGGCCGCGGCCCCGGCCCCGGCGGAGGCCGCAGCTGCGCCCAATTCGCCCCTGACCGCGGAGCAGATCGAGGAGATCCAGCGTCAGGCCTACGACGAGGGTTTCGAACAGGGCAAGCGCGACGGCCTGGCCGCCGGGCAGAAGGAGATGCGCGACCAGGCCCAGCGCCTGGTGAGCGTTATCAGCAACCTTTCCCGGCCGCTGGCGGACCAGGACGATGAGATCGTGGCGCAGCTGATGGAGCTGGTGCTGGCCGCCGTACGCATGGTGATCCGGCGTGAGCTGAAGACCGACCCGGGCCAGATCGTCGCCGTGGTGCGCGAGGCGATGGCGGCCCTGCCGGTGGGCTCGGGCCTGATCCGGGTGCACCTGTACCCCGACGACGCGGCCCTGATCCACGACGCGCTGCCGGCGGCCGACGAGCAGCAGAACTGGAAGGTGGTCGAGGACCCGACGGTGTCACGCGGCGGCTGCCGCGTGGTCACCGAGAATTCGAATATCGACTCCACCCTGGACACGCGCCTGAACACCATCGTCGCCCAATTGATGGGCGGCGAGCGGGAGGAAGACGCCGAAGGTCCCGCGGGAGGCTGAGATGAGCGCAGAGGGCAACGCCGCACGTCGGGGCAAATGGCTCGCCGCCCTGCGTCAGCGCCAGGCGAACCTGCACCCGGTGCCGCTGACGGTGGAGGGGCGCCTCACCCGCATGGTCGGCCTGACCCTGGAGGCGATGGGCTGTCAGGCGCCGATCGGCGCCCGCTGCCTGGTGGAGGCCGCCGGGCGCGGCAACATCGAGGCGGAGGTGGTGGGCTTCGGCGGCGACCGGCTGTTCCTGATGCCCACCGGCGACGTCCACGGCCTGGTGCCCAACGCGCGGGTGCTGCCCACCGACCGGGTCTGCGAGGCCCACGTGGGGCCGGCCCTGCTCGGACGGGTGGTGGACGGTGCCGGCAACCCCCTCGACGGCAAGGGGCCGATTGCCGCCGAGGCCCACATCCCGCTGACCGGCAGGCCGATCAACCCCCTCTCGCGCCATCCCATCGATCAGCCGCTGGACGTCGGCGTGCGTGCCATCAACTCCCTGCTCACGGTGGGCCGCGGCCAGCGCATGGGCCTGTTCGCCGGCTCCGGCGTGGGCAAGAGCGTGCTGCTCGGCATGATGACCCGCTACACCAACGCCGACGTGATCGTGGTCGGGCTGATCGGCGAACGTGGCCGTGAGGTGAAGGAGTTCGTGCAGAAGATCCTCGGTACCGACGGGCTGCGGCGCTCGGTGGTGGTGGCCACGCCGGCGGACAACCCGCCGCTGATGCGTCTGCACGGCGCCATGCTGGCCACCAGCATCGCCGAATATTTCCGCGACCAGGGCAAGCAGGTGCTGCTGCTGATGGATTCGCTGACCCGTTTCGCCCAGGCCCAGCGCGAGATCGCCCTGGC
>CAZMMH010000091.1:0-8084 GCA_964567315.1 uncultured Gammaproteobacteria bacterium | reverse complement strand
CCTGGTGCCCCTGGCCATGCAGGGCATGCCCCCGCAGCAGCAGGCGCAGTTCAAGAAGTCCGGCCTCGACACCCTGCGCAGCCTGGCCCTGGGCTGGGGCGTGGCCGACGGCAAGGGGCGCCTGCGCCTGCTGGCCGACGTCCCCGGCGCGCCGTGGTTCAAGGCTCAGCGCGGCAGCCATAACGACCTCTCCCTGCAGGCGGCGGGCGCACCCCACGCGGTGGCCCTGCTCAGCCTGCCGGACCGCGCCACCGCCCTGCAGCTCGAGAGCATGCTGTTCGGCGGCGCCACGCCGGCCGCCCGGGCCAGGCTGGAGCAGGCCACCAAGAGCTTCAAGCAGCGCATGGGCATGCCGCCCTCGGGGCTGCTGGACATCTTCGGGCCGGAGCTGATCGCCTTCAGCGACGACGCCGGCGAGTACACCGCGCTTGCGGTGCGCGACGAAAAGGGACTGCAGGCGCTGGAACAGCACCTCGCCGCCCAGCCCGACGTGCTGCTGGAGACCCGCAAGGTGGACGGGGTCGAGATCCACCACCTGGCGATGCGCTCGATGGGCGGCCTGCGCAACATGTTCGGCGACGGCAAGCGCGAGCTGCCGCCGGCCCTGCAGAGCATGCTGGCGGGCCTGCGCGACCAGTTCTACTGGATCCGCGACGGCCATTACCTGGTCTTCGCCGGGGTGCCGCAGGCACTGCTCGACCACGCCAAGGCGGCGCACCACCAAGGCCTGGGCGAATGGCTGGCGAAGACCCAGCACCAACCCGCCGCCGACGCGGTGGCCCTGGCCTCGACCCGCATCGACAACATTCCGCGCCGGGTCTACTACGCCTACCTGCAGACCCTCTCGGCCCTGGCCGACGCCTCGGGGGCCAAGGTCGACCTGTTCACCCTGCCCACCGCGCACCAGCTCGGCCTGCCCAAGGACGGCGCCATCGGTGCCTCGCTGCAGGTGAACGGCTCCCAGTACAGCGTCGAGGCGAGCTTCGAGAACAACCCGCTGGAGTTCATGCTCAACCCGCAGATGGGCAGCGTGGCGGTGGTCGGCGTGCTCGCGGCGATCGCCATCCCCGCCTACAACGAGTACACCGCGCGCGCCCACGTCAGCGAGGGGCTGCGGGCCACCGCGCCCCTGCGGGCCTATGTGGGCGACTACTACGGCCGCCACCACCGCTACCCCTCGACCAAGCTGGCCGCGGCGGTGAACGCCAAGCTGGCCCAGGAGGACACCCCGCGCTACGCGGTGCGCCTGGTTGGCGGCAGCGGCGAGATCACCGTGACCTTCCAGCTGCCGACCACCATCGCCGGCCGCCACCTGCTGCTCACGCCGCAGCCGGGCGAGCAGGGTTTGCGCTGGGGCTGCGGTGCCGACATGGACAAGCGCTACCTGCCGCGGGTCTGCCGCTGAGGGCGGCGCGGTTCGGGGGCTCAGCCGGGCAACAGCAGGCTGAGCGTCTCGAGCATCGCCCCGGCATCGAGATAGTCGAGCGGCAGCGGCCAGCGGCTGCCGTCCAGCTGCAGCACCAGGGAGGGAAAGCTGCTCGCGCCCAGCGCGCGGGCGGCGTCGATCTCGGCCTGCAGCGCCGTGCGGACGGGCTCGCTGTCCAGGTCGTCGGCGAAGCGGGCCGCATCCAGGCCGAGTTCGTCGGCCAGGGCGACCAGGGTGGCCGCGTCCGAGGGGTTGCGCGCCTCGCGGTAGTAGGCGCGCTGAATGGCCGCGGTCATCGCCTCTTCGACCGCCGCCGTCTGCAGCCGCGCCGCAAGCACCGCGCGGCAGGCGGGGTAGGTGGAACGGCGCGGCGCCGCCCGGCGCCAGAAGTCGAAATTGAAGCGGATCCCGGGCACCCGCTGCTCGATCCGCCGCCAGGTGTTCTCCAGCTGCTCGCGCAACTCCGGCGGCATGGGCGCGTCGCTGTCCGGGGCCAGGCCGCCGAGCAGGCGCCGTACCTCCAGACCCTGCGGCAGGCGGGCCTGCAGCTCCTGCCAAACGGGTCCGAAGGCGTAGCACCAGCTGCACATGGGGTCGTGGACGTAATTCAGGATCGCGGCCATAGCCGGCTAAACTAGCCGACCCTGCCGACGGCGTACAGCGAGCCCATGCCCGAAACCCTCGACATCCTCTACCGGGACGAACGCCTGGTGGCGATCAACAAGCCCGCCGGCCTGCTGGTCCACCGCAGCCCGATCGATCGTCACGAAACCCGCTTCGCCCTGCAGCTGCTGCGCGATCAGCTGGGCCAACGGGTCTATCCCCTGCACCGCCTGGACAAGCCCACCTCCGGGGTCCTGCTGTTCGCCCTCGACCCCGACAGCGCACGCCTGGCGGGGACGGCCTTCGACCGCGGCGAGGTGGAGAAGCGCTACCTGGCGGTGGTGCGCGGGATTGCGGCGGAGCAGGGCGAGATCGACCACGCCTATGTGGACAAGGACGAGGGCGGTCCGTCGCGCCCGGCCCTGACCCGCTTCCGGCGCCTGGCCACGGTGGAACTGCCGCTGGCGGTGGGGCGCTACCCCAGCAGCCGTTACAGCCTGCTGGAGGTGCAGCCCCTGACCGGCCGGCGCCACCAGATCCGCCGCCACCTTAAGCACATCAGCCATCCGCTGATCGGCGACACCAGCTGGGGCAAGGGCGAGCACAACCGCCTGTTCCGGGAGCATTTCCATTGCAGCCGGCTGCTGCTGCACGCCATGGAGCTGTGCCTGCCGCACCCCGCCGACGGCGGGCGACTGCGGCTGCGGGCGCCCCTGGATGCGCCCTTCGCGGGGGTGATCGAGGCCCTCGGTTGGCACGCGCGACTGGCGGCCGCGTGGCCGGAGGCGTTGCAGGGACGGGGCTGAAGGGGAGCGCTGCCGGCGCGCGGCTCAGGCGTTGACGTCGAGCATGTTCCGTTTGATCTGCACCGCGCGCCCGCCCTGGTCGTAGGCGACCTGCAGCACGTCATCGATGGCCGCCTGCACCTGGGCCCGGCTCTGCGCCATCTGCTCCAGCGCGCCGGCGTTGGTCACCTGGTTGAGCTGGAAGAAGTCGTACATGCCCCTAAGGGACACGGGATAGCGGCTGTGGATCTGCACGGCGACGCCTCGCTGGGCATTGGTCGTCAAATTTTATCATGCCGGGCGCCGCGGTTTCGTTCCGGCCCCCGCCTGCGGATATACTGCTGCGATCCCAACAACAACGCCTGGACCCCGTGCCCATGATCGTGCCGGTCATCCTTTCCGGCGGCAGCGGTAGCCGCCTCTGGCCCCTCTCCCGCGAGGCCTATCCGAAACAGCTGCTGGCCCTGGTGGGCGAACGCACCATGCTGCAGGAGACCGCCGCGCGCCTCGACGGCGTGCCGGAGCTCGCCGCGCCCATCGTGGTCTGCAACGAGGAACACCGTTTCCTGGTCGCCGAGCAGCCGCGGGCCGTGGGTATGGCGGCGGGTGCGATCATTCTCGAGCCGGAGGGACGCAACACCGCGCCCGCGGTGGCGGTGGCGGCGCTGGAGGCGGCGGCCGGCGGCGACGATCCGGTGCTGCTGGTACTGCCCGCCGACCACGCCATTCTCAACCCGGCCCAGTTCCGGGAGGCGGTGGCCACCGCCGCGGGCCTGGCCGGCGGCGGCATGCTGGCGACCTTCGGCGTGGTGCCGCACCGGCCCGAGACCGGCTACGGCTATATCAAGGCCGGGGCACGCCTGGAGGGCGGCAGCGGCCAGCCCCTGGCGAGCGAGGCCTACCGCATCGAGCGCTTCGTGGAAAAGCCGGACCTGGCCACCGCCGAGGGCTTTCTCGCCGCCGGCGACCACTACTGGAACAGCGGCATGTTCGCCTTCCGCGCCTCCGCCTACCTGGCCGAACTGGAACGCAATGCGCCACAGATGCTGGCGGCCTGCCGCAAGGCCCACGAGGGGGCGGCGCGCGACCTCGACTTCACCCGCCTGGAGGCAACCGCCTTTGCCGCCTCGCCGGCCGACTCCATCGACTACGCGGTGATGGAGCACACCGACAAGGGCGCCATGGTGCCGCTCGACGCCGGCTGGAGCGACGTGGGCTCCTGGACCGCCCTGTGGGAGGCCAGCGCCCACGACGATGCCGGCAACACCCTGGTGGGCGACGTGCTGGTGCACGACGTCGGCAACTCCTACCTGCACGCCGAGGAGCGCATGATCGCCGCGGTTGGCCTGCGCGACCACGTGGTGGTGGCCACCAGCGATGCGGTGCTGGTGGCGCCGATGGAACGGGCCCAGGAGGTCAAGGCGATCGTCGCCCGACTCAAGGCCGAGAGCCGCTACGAGGCGGTGCTGCACCGCCGGGTGGCGCGGCCATGGGGCTCTTTCGAGACCATCGACGAGGAGGACCGCTTCAAGGTCAAGCGCATTCGCGTCGAGCCGGGGCGCAGCCTCTCCCTGCAGATGCACCACCACCGCGCCGAACACTGGATCGTGGTCCGCGGCACCGCGCGCATCCAGCGCGGCGACGAGACCGTGCTGCTTTCGGAGAACGAATCCACCTACATTCCGGTCGGGGTCCAGCACCGCCTGGAGAACCCGGGGGTGATTCCGCTGGAGATCATCGAGGTGCAGTCCGGCGCCTACCTCGGCGAAGACGACATCGTGCGCTTCGAGGATCACTACGGGCGCCATAAGGAGTAGGCCGGATGAATGACCACAGCCTGGCCTGCTTCAAGGCCTACGACATCCGCGGGCGGGTGCCCGACGAACTCAACGAAGGCCTGGCCTACCGCATCGGCCGCGCCTACGCCGCCCACCTGCAGCCGGAGCGGGTGGTGGTGGGGCGCGACGTGCGTCTGACCAGCGAGGCGTTGGCGGTGGCCCTGATGGATGGCCTGGCCGACGGCGGCAGCAACGTGCTCGACATCGGCATCTGCGGCACCGAGGAGGTCTACTTCGCCACCTTCAACCGCGACTTCAGCGGCGGCATCATGGTCACCGCCAGCCACAACCCCATGGACTACAACGGCATGAAGCTGGTGCGCGAGGGGGCCCGGCCGATCAGCGGCGACAGCGGCCTGGATGCCATCCGCGAGCTCTGCTTCAGCCAGTTCGGGCCGCCGGAACGGCGCGGCATCGTCGGCACCACCGACCTGCGGGCCGAGTTCATCAGCCACCTGCTCGGCTACGTCGACCCCAAGGCCATGCGCCCGCTCAAGGTGGTCGCCGACCCGGGCAACGGCGGCGCCGGCCTGGTCATGGGCGAGTTGGCCAAGCACCTGCCGATCGAACTGATACCGGTGCGCTTCGCTCCGGACGGCAGCTTCCCCCACGGCATCCCCAATCCGCTGCTGCCGGAGAACCGCAGCACGACCGCGGCGGCGGTGCGCGAACACGGCGCCGACCTGGGTCTGGCCTGGGACGGCGACTTCGACCGCTGCTTCTTCTTCGACGAGCACGGCGACTTCATCGAAGGCTACTACATCGTCGGCCTGCTGGCCGCGGCGAGCCTGGCCCACCATCCCGGCAGCCGCATCATCCACGACCCGCGCCTCACCTGGAACACCATCGAGGTGGTGGAGGCCGCCGGCGGCGTACCGGTGCAGAGCAAGACCGGCCACGCCTTCATCAAGGAGCGCATGCGCGCCGAGGACGCGGTCTACGGCGGCGAAATGAGCGGCCACCACTACTTCCGCGAATTCGCCTACTGCGACTCCGGCATGATCCCGGCCCTGCTGCTGTTGGAGCTGCTCAGCCGCAGTGACCAGCCCCTCTCCGCCCTAGTGGCGGACCGCCAGGCCCGCTACCCCGCCAGCGGCGAGATCAACCGCCGTCTGGCCGATCCCGACGCCGCCATCGCCCGCATCGAGGCCCGCTACGCCGCCGAGGCCCTGAGCGAGGACCGCACCGACGGCCTCGGCCTGGAATTCGCCGACTGGCGCTTCAATCTGCGCCGCTCCAACACCGAGCCGGTGCTCCGCCTCAACGTCGAATCCCGCGGCGACGCCCTCCTGATGGAGGCCAAGACCGCCGAGCTGCTGGCCCTGATCGACGCCACCTGATTCCATTGCTTAAGGTAAATTTAAAGAAATTCCGCTACTTGCCGCTATCCTTGGAAGGAAATCGGCAGGAGGTGTCGCGGCATGCGACGGGCGGCTCTCATGGTGGGGCTCGGCAGTTGGCTGGTTGCCATGACGGCACCGGCGGCCACCGTGTGCACGCTCCACGGCCAACTGACCGCCGCGGCACGAACCCTCCCGGGTGGCGGTCAGGCCCTGACCGTCGCCGTCAGCTCGGTCCAGCCGCGGAACAAGGCCGATCCGTGCCCGTTCGGACCCGGCGACACCCTGGACCTGCAGGTGGCGCCCGGGAACGCCCCGAAGACATTGGCGCGGGGCCGGCAGGTGACCGTGCTGTACCAGAAGCGCCTGGAATGGAGCGCCGTCGGGCGGCAGCGTTCGGTGGAGACTTGGCGCTTTCCGCAACCGGTGGCGACACGGACCGCCGACACCACACCCGCCGCGGCCCAGCCGTCGCTGCAACCGGTGAAGTTGCCGGCGCCCATCGGCAAGGTGATCAAACTCCCCTTCTGAATGAACGGACGGCCGGCGGTGGCCGCTGAGCGGATCGAGCTCGACGGCACCTTCAGCGCCGGCGACCCCGCCACCGCGGTGGCGTGGCTGGCGGCGCGCAGCGGCCTGCCCAAGGCGCGGATCAAGGACGCCATGAGCAAGGGCGCGGTCGCCCTCTTGCGGCCGGGCAGCACGTCGCGGCGGCTGCGCCGCGCCACCACCGCCCTGCGCCCGGGCGACCGCCTGCGCCTGCACTATGACCCCCGCCTGCTGGCGGAAACGCCGGCCGAGGCCCGGCTGATCGCCGATCGCCGCCGTTACAGCGTTTGGTACAAACCGGCCGGGCTGCTGGCCCAGGGCACCGAGTGGGGCGACCACTGCAGCCTGCCGCGTCAGGCCGAGCTGCGCTTCGGGCCAGAGCGGCCGACGTTCGTGGTTCACCGCCTCGACCGCGAGGCCGACGGCCTGACCCTGCTGGCCCACGACCGCCAGGCCGCGGCGGCCCTGTCGGCGCTGTTCCGCGAGGACCGGGTGGACAAGCGCTACCGGGTGCAGGTGCTCGGCTGCCCCGGCGGAATCGGCCAGACGGGGGCCATCGACACCCCGCTCGACGGCAAGCCGGCACGCACCGAATACCGGGTCGTCGCCTGCGGCGACGGCCGCGCCGAGCTGGCGGTGACCCTCCACGGCGGGAGCCTGCACCAAATCCGCCGCCACCTGGCCGCCCTGGGCCACCCGGTCCTCGGCGATCCCCGCTACGGCCACGGCAACAGGGATCCCGGCGGCCTGCGCCTGAGCGCCGTGGGCCTCGGCTTCCGCGACCCGTTCGGCGGCGGCAGGGTCGAGTTTTCCCTGGAGCCCCAGGGAACGGAAAGCGCCTGAACGTCCCCTCGACCGCGCCTGCCGTATAATCCCCCCCTTTCCGCGCCAGCGCCCCCGCAACCGCCGAGACCCTCGTTGAGCAAAAACGCCGAACAACGCCTGCAGGCCCTGCTTGCGGCCGATGCCGAAGCCATCCGCGATTTCATGATCGGCCTGGAGAAGGAGTGCCTGCGGGTCAACGACCGCGGCAGCATCTCGCAACGACCGCACCCCATGGCCCTCGGCGCGGCCCTGACCAACCCCTACATAACCACCGACTACTCCGAGGCCCTGCTGGAGCTGATCACCCCGCCCTTCGACGACGTCGAACAGGCCCTGGCCTTTCTCGCCGACGCCGAACAGTTCGTCTACGCCAATCTGCGCGACGAGCTGCTGTGGTCGACCAGCATGCCCTGTGTGGTGGCCGGCGAGTCGAGCATCCCGATCGCCCGCTACGGCCACTCCAACGCCGGCCGGATGAAACACCTCTACCGGCTCGGCCTGGGCCACCGCTACGGGCGGGTGATGCAGGTGATCGCCGGGGTTCACTACAACTTCTCCTTCGGCGAGCGCTTCTGGGATGCGCTGTATGCGCTCGAAGGCGGCGCCCGGGAGCGGCGCGAGTTCGTCGACGCGCGCTACTTCGGCCTGCTGCGCAACCTGCAACGGGTCGGCTGGCTGATCCCCTACCTGTTCGGCGCCTCGCCGGCGGTGTGCAAAT